>JADFZD010000368.1 GCA_015232705.1 Magnetococcales bacterium
CCGTTCTCACGCCGTGGAACTCTCCGTCTTTGAAACCGGTGTGCCGCCCCGCTTCCGGCTGTACTTCAACACGCTGAGCGGACAACCGGTTCCGCCCCCCGAAGCCCAGGCCGTGACCCTGGAGACCGAGCGACCGGGAGAGATCCGACAACGGTTCTGTTTTCGTCGGGAAGGAGAGTGCCTGGAATCCACCACCAATATTCCCGAGCCGCACGAATTTCTGGCGCGCTTGGAGTGGATCACCTCCGACGAACGACATACGCTGGTCACCCTGTTCACGGAGGAGGGTCACGATCATGATCATGACCACCATGGCGCTGCGGACGAACAGGGCGCCCACGGCGGACCACTGATCGCCCATGCCGATGGTGCGATGGAGATCACGGTCTTTGAGAGCGGCGTGCCGCCCCGCTTCCGACTCTACTTTCTCGACAACGATGGCCGCTCCACCGCCCCACTGTCCGCCGATCTGCTGACCCTGACCACCGTCCGACCGGATCAGACAAAACAGTTCTTTGGCTTTCGGCAGCAGGCGGATTTTCTGGAGTCCACCTCGGAGATTCCGGAGCCCCATGAATTCGAGGCGCAGATCGCCATCGACCGGGAGGATGGACAGCAACGGCTGGTCATCCCTTTCACCGAAACCGACCACGCCCACCACGGTCACAAAGAGGATGCGCATCCCGATCACGGCCATGATCACGGCCATGATCACGGTCATCCTGATTACGGGCATGATCACAGCCATGATCACGGCAGCGGTCTGCTGGGCTGGCTGAAAGGACATTTCGCCCACTCCCACGACATCTCCGACAAGGTGGACTCGGTGATGGAGTCCAGTGAGAAGGGGATCCGGGCGCTCAAGATCTCTCTGGTTGGCCTGGGGATCACGGCCATCCTGCAACTGCTGGTGGTGCTCTATTCCGGTTCTGTCGCGCTGATGGCGGACACGATCCACAACTTTGCCGATGCGGCCACCAGCATTCCGTTGTGGATTGCCTTTGCTTTGGCCCAAAGGGGGGCCAATCGCCGTTTCACCTATGGCTACGGCAAGACCGAGGATGTGGCCGGGGTGATCATCGTCGGGGTCATCTTCTTTTCGGCCTGCGTGGCCGGCTACGAAGCCTTTCTCAAGATCCTGCACCCGGAACCCATGCAGCACCTGGGGTGGGTGGCGGCAGCAGCGCTGATCGGTTTTGTCGGCAACGAGCTGGTGGCGATCTATCGCATCCGGGTGGGCAGAGAGATCGGTTCAGCCGCGCTCATCGCCGATGGTCAGCACTCCCGGGTGGACGGCTTTACCAGTCTGTCGGTGTTGATCGGTGTGGCCGGAACCTGGCTGGGCTATCCGCTGGTGGATCCGATCGTGGGTGTGGGCATCACCATCGCCATTTTGTTCATTGTCCAGGATGCGGCCAAGGCGGTCTGGCACCGCCTGATCGATGGCATTGAACCGGAAATTCTGGACGAGATCAGCCATGCCCCCAGCCATGTCGCCGGAGTGAAGGCCGTGCGCGGGGTGCGCGCCCGCTGGATCGGTCACAAAGTTTACAGCGACGTGACCATTGCCGTGGATCCCGATCTGCCGGTCCAGGTGGCAGACGCCATTGCCCGCGCGGTCGAACGGGCGTTGAGAGCGCATGTCCGCCTGTTGGGAGAGGTGGTGGTGCGGGTGACGGTGTGACGATGAACGGATCTCAATACACCCCCCGGGAGTTCAGATAGCTGCTGTAATAGCGATCCTCATTGAGGATGTGCCGAACCAGCCACTGCGTAAAGAACCCTTTAAAATCGACCTGACGCAAGGCGACGATCTCCTGCAACCGATCCCGGAACTCCAGAACCTGCTCCACCAGTTGACGGTGCTTCTCCTGGTGGCGTTTCAGCTCCGGGTAGTCATAGCGCTCCATCAGACGCTCCTCGGCTGCGAAATGGTATTCGGTATAATCGACCAGGGATTCAAAGGCGTGTTCCAGAGAGCCGCGATCCTCGCCGTGATGCAGGATCTCCAGGATGGCGTTGGCAATCTCCACCAGTCGTTTGTGT
>JADFZD010000369.1 GCA_015232705.1 Magnetococcales bacterium
TTTGCGGGTTTCGCTTTTGCCGGTGGGATCGCCGATCAGTCCGGTGAAATCGCCGATCAAAAAGATCACCTCGTGGCCAAGCTCCTGGAATTGGCGCATTTTCTGCAATAAAACCGTATGTCCCAAATGCAGATCCGGTGCCGTGGGATCAAAGCCGGCCTTGATCTTCAACGGAGTGTTGGTCTGGATGGCGCGGGTCAGTTTCTGGACGAGGGCCTCCTCGGAGAGAATTTGTACCGTTCCCCGGCGGATGATGGCCATTTGTTCATCAACGGATTTCATCGTATCGTGTCCCAATAAGGGGTTAAGGGCAGATCCGGACCGATTGGATTCGACCCTTCACTATAAACCAAACCGGTCAGAATTTGCCAACCGCATCCGCGTTTGCGCTCTTGACCTCAGAGGCGGTTGGGCCATTGCCAAACAGCCGAGGCGGACCATTCATGGCCCGCCACATTGCGAAGCAATTTGGGAGCGAAGTTCGAATGGCGTGCAAACATCACGAGTTTGGTGATTCCATGAATGGAATCACCTACCAGCCTCTCAGGCGTTTACAAATATTAACCATTCCATGATTGACAACTGCTTTGCAAAATATTCACCATAAACAATCCTGGCGGAATCGGCAACGCGGATTTTGCCCGTGGGTTTGGAGGGATGTTGAGGATGGATGAGGCACGGATAGCCATTGGCTTGATGTCGGGAACCTCGGCGGACGGCATCGACGCCGTTCTGGTACGCACCAATGGCATCGCGCCGCCACGCCTGCTGGCGGATCTGCATCTGCCCTACCCGGAGTCGCTGCATCGCCGGATTCTGGCGCTGTATCAACCCGGTGAGAACGAAATCGACCGTCTGGGCGCGCTTCATCGCGAACTGGGTGAACGATTTGCCGATGCCGCCTTGCGGGTCTGCCAGCGGGGGGGATTGGCCATCGAGCGGGTGGCGGTGATCGGCTCCCATGGTCAGACCGTGCGTCATCGACCGCCGGAGTTTACGTTGCAGATCGCCGATCCGTTCATCATCGCCGCGCGTACCGGTGTGGTGACGGTAGCCGATTTTCGTCCGGCGGATCTCGCGCGTGGCGGCGAGGGAGCGCCTTTGGTCCCTCTGTTTCACCAGGTGCTCTTTGCCCGACCCGGACAACGGGTGGCGGTAGTCAATCTGGGCGGCATTGCCAATGTTACCGCTCTTTCCGGCGATGCGCGCACACTTCTGATCGCCGGGGATACCGGTCCGGCCAACACGTTGATCGATCTGCTGGCCACGCGGCTGAATCACGGAGCGCGCGCCGTGGATCGGGATGGTGCCGCCGCGCGCCGGGGTCAGGTCGATCCACGGGCCTTGGACTGGCTCATGGCGCACCCTTATCTGGCGCGTTCCTTTCCCAAGTCCACGGGGCGGGAGGCGTTCGGAGCCGAGTTGTTGGAAGCGTTTTTGGTCGCCTTCCCGCATCTGGAGGGGGATGATGGCTTTGCCACTCTGACGCAATTTACCGTGGAGACGGTGGCCGATGCCGCCTGTCGGCTGTTGCCACCCCATCCGGAGCGGTTGATCCTGTGTGGTGGTGGAGCGCGCAATCCGGCCATTGTCGAGGGGTTGGCGCGTCGTCTGCCGCTTGCTCATCTTTCGGATGCCGAGGATATGGGGGTGGATGTTTCGACACTGGAGGCTCAGGCTTTTGCCTGGTTCGCGGTGCGCACGTTGCGTGGGTTGACCGTCTCGGTGCCGGGGGCCACGGGGGCGACGATGCCGGCGGTGTTGGGGGCGATTCATCCAGTGACGGAGGTTGCGAGAACATGATCGCCGGGGTACGGGGAGCGGCTCGCGCCCCGGCAGAGGTTTGGAGACAGCGTCTCCAAGGTTTTGTTTTTAATTTTTTTGCGTTTAAACCGCATCCAACTTAAAAGTTGTCGCTTTTACGGGAGAAAAAAGAGAAGGTCTGGGAGATTCATCGCCCAGGGTTTTGATTTTGACTTTAGCGTGCTCTTCAAAAGAAGCATTTTTCGCATCTTTTGCGAAAAATACGCTGCGCGCCGCC
>JADFZD010000036.1 GCA_015232705.1 Magnetococcales bacterium
CGATGGTTTCATAAAGTTTGGTGCTGCCCGCGATATCGGCGAACATGATGGCCAATTGAACGGTTTCTCTCATGAGAGTCCTCGTGGAATGCGATTGCGTCGGCGCGCGCGTTATAAGACCAGACCCAGAATGACGGTGATGTTATCCCGGCCACCCGCCCGATAGGCCAGTTCGATCAACTGTTGACACGACGCCTCCAGATTCTCCTCCCCAGCCGCCCGCAGCACCTCGACGATGCGATGGGCGCTCACCATGCTGCTCAGGCCATCGGAGCACAACAGCAGAAGATCCCCCGAGACGAAATCCTGAAAGGCGATATCCGGGGCGACGACATTGGCCGGCCCCATGGCCTGAAGGAGAATATTCTGCGCCGGGGCCTGCCCATGCGAGCCGTAATTGAGCCACTGCTGATACATGGAGTGGTCCTGGGTGAGTTGGCGCATGCTCCCCTGGCGATAGAGATAGATCCGGCTGTCTCCCACATGAAAGATGAGCGGTCGTTGGCTGAACTCGGGCATCCACAGACCGACCAGGGTCGAGCCCATGCCCATGCCATCCGGATAGCCGCGTTCGATGTTGTGGGCATTCACCGCCGCATTGGCGCGATGGATGGCCGTGTTGACCATATTGAAGATCGGATTGGGGGCTTCATCGACCGTGCGTTCATCATCCTGACTGACCGGGGGAGCAACGTCGGGAAGCGGGTGTGGGGTGTGCGTGGCGGGATCCAGGCCGGTACTCATGCGCAGAGCCGTGCGGATCGACTCCACCACCTTCCGGCTGGCGATCTCTCCGGCATCATGCCCACCCATGCCGTCGGCGACCATGAGCAGGCCGATCTGCTCATCGACCAGAAACACATCCTCGTTCAAGGTTCGCACGCGTCCGACATCGGTTTGCGCGGCGATCAACAGGCGATTTCCAATACGTTGCACCATGCGTGATGGTTCCCGTGCGAGCGCCCTGAATGGAGATGGCGCGCCAGCATTCAAGTAAAGAGTGTCCGATCAAGGCGATTGAGGGGCGCCTTGCGATCCTTGGGCAAATCACCTCATAATAATCGCTTTGATCCCGAGATTCAGACCCGATGCCGACGATCTGAATTCGTGAGCATATGGATTGACCACCCCAAGAGAGAGTCTGTTCCACCATGACACGCGATCCTTTGATCCACCGTCCCCGGCGGTTGCGACGCACTCCGCAGATTCGCCGCATGGCGCGCGAAACCCGATTGTTGCCGGAAGATTTGGTATTGCCTTTGTTCATCGTTCCGGGAGTCGGGGTACGCAAGCCGGTGGTCTCGATGCCGGGCGTGGCGCAACTCTCCATCGATCAGGCCCTGCCTGTGGCCAGAGAGGCTCTGGAACAGGGATTGGGTGGGATTATCCTGTTCGGTATTCCAAAAAGCAAGGATTCCATGGGTTCCGACGCCGTGGATTCCAACGGGATTGTCCAGAATGCCATTCGGGCCATCAAGCGAGAACTCCCCGATCTTTGGGTGATCGCCGATACCTGTTTGTGCGAATACACCGATCATGCCCATTGCGGTGTGTTGCGTGGCGAGGAAATCGACAACGACGCCACCCTGGAGATTCTGGGACGGGCTGCGGTCTCCTATGCCGAAGTCGGGGTGGACATGGTGGCGCCATCCGGCATGATGGATGGCATGGTGGCGGCAATCCGGAGCGCCTTGGATGCGGCAGGACATACCCTGGTCCCGATCCTCTCCTATGCGGTCAAATATGCTTCGGCCTACTACGGGCCGTTTCGTGACGCGGCGGAAAACACGCCGACCTTCGGCGACCGGCGCGCCTATCAGATGGATCCGGCCAACCGGCGTGAGGCGCTGCGTGAGGCCCGTCTCGACATCGAGCAGGGTGCCGACTGGCTGATGGTCAAGCCGGGGCTGGCCTACATGGACATTCTGCGCGAACTGCGCGACCTCTGCGATCATCCACTGGCGGTCTACAACGTCAGTGGCGAGTATGCGATGGTCAAGGCAGCCGCGGCCAACGGCTGGATAGACGAACGGCGTGTGGTCATGGAGACCCTGACCGGCTTCAAACGAGCCGGAGCGGACCTGATCCTCACCTATCATGCCCTGGATGCCGCCCGTTGGATGCACGACTCATGAGCACCCTCACTGACCCCCTCTCTCCCACCTTCGAGCCTCGTCCAGAACCCTTGCGCGCCCTGGGGCTGCTCTCCGGCGGACTGGACAGCACCCTGGCCGCGCGTCTGTTGATGGATCAGGGCATTGAGGTCGAATGTGTCAATTTCCACACCGGCTTTTGCATCCAGTCCCATACCGGTGCGTTGCGCAATCCCAAGCCGGGTGCCGCCCCCCCGCGTCATGACGCGCTGCATGCCGCCGGCAACCTGGGCATCCGCCTGCATCTGGTGGATATCGCCGAGGATTATGTGCGCATCGTCACCGATCCCAAACACGGTTACGGCAAGAATCTCAATCCCTGTTTGGACTGCAAGATCTTCATGGTTCAAAAGGCGCATGAGATGATGCGTTCCATGGGGTTCCATTTCCTATTCACGGGCGAAGTATTGGGTCAGCGCCCCATGAGTCAGCGGCGCGACACCTTTCCGGTGATCGATCGCGAGTCGGGTGCCGGCGGCTGGCTGTTGCGTCCTCTGACGGCGTTGCGCATGCCCCTCACCGAGCCTGAAAAGCGGGGATGGGTGGATCGGTCGCGTCTGATGGGTTTTTCGGGACGCAACCGCAAGCCGCAGATGGCGCTGGCCAGGCAGCTTGGCATTGTCGATTACCCCTCCCCTGCTGGCGGCTGCTGTTTTTTGACAGACGAGAACTACGCCCGCAAGTTGCGTGATTTGTGGTCCTATCGGGGTGAGCGGTCTTACGCGATGGAGGACATCCTGTTATTGAAGGCCGGACGTCATCTGCGGCCAGCCCCCCACTACAAACTGGTGATCGGGCGTGACGACTCGGAGAATCATTTTCTATCCGGCTTTGTGGAGGGACGAATTCTCATCAAGGCGCGCGACATTCCTGGTCCGCTCACTCTGGTCGAGGGCACTCCGTCGCCTGATGATCTCATTTTTGCCTGCCGGCTGGCAGCGCGCTTTGGCAGGGCGCGCGAGTTGCCGGAGGTTGCCATGGTGGTTGAAGTTCAAGGGAGTCGGGAGATTCACCAGGTCATTCCCCTGCCCGCCCATGAAATGGATGAGGCATGGTATGTCTGATGTGCGTGATCCCGCCCCGGACGGAATGGATTCCGTTCCAGTCGCGGATCGGGTTGTGGACGCCCGGCGTCTGCTGTGTCCGATGCCGATCTTAAAGGCCGAGGGGGCGATGCGGGAGATGCGGGATGGCGAGGTTCTTGAGGTGCGCGCCACGGATCCAGGCTTGCGCAATGATCTGCCCGCCTGGTGTCGAAGTCAGGGGCATCGGTTCGCAGGGATGCGGAGTCAGGGGCGTGAGTTGCAGGGGTGGGTGGTCAAGGGGATGGGGTAGGGATCAGGAAATCATCCAACATAGGAGGCTTGACGATACCCCTCAACCGCCGCCAAGCCTCTCACCCCGACCATCCTCACTCCTTGTTGGACAACTTCGGCGTATAAATGATCGCCCGGTTGCGACCCGTATGCTTGGCCTCATACAAAGCCAGATCCGCACACTTGATCACCTCCCAGATATCCTCGCCATCCGATGGGAAACCCGCCACACCAATGGAAATCGTCTTGCGCATGATGCCGCTCGATACCGGAATCTTCAACGCCGCAACCGCCAAACGCAACTTCTCGGCCATACGCTCCCCGGAATACTCGTCACCCTCCTGCAATATGACCAGAAACTCCTCGCCACCATAACGAATCACCATGTCCGATGTGCGCACCTGGGCAGCCAAAGCCTTGGAAACCACCCGCAACACCGTGTCACCCACATCGTGCCCAAAAACATCGTTGACCTCCTTGAAATGGTCAATGTCCATGAGCAACACCGAAAGACGACTCTTTTTGCGTTTTGCCGTGGCCTCCAGAGTGCCAATGTACTCCTCCAGGAAACGACGATTGTGCAAACCGGTCAGCGCATCACGCAAAGCCGACTCACGCAAGGTATCCAACAGACGCTTGGCCTCGACTGTCGGAGCCGACTCACGCAAATAGGCCTGAATGAACGGTTGCAGCCGGTGATAGAGACGACCATGATTGCGCTCCACAACGATCTGCACCACATTGCCAACCATGCCGGAATGAAACACCGGAATACAGATGTGGCCAAGGTTGGGATTGTCGTGAACATGCTTGAACTGACTGCAGATCATCGGATGCTCGATGGCGTCGATCACATGACCCGTGCGATGGGCTCGACAGGAGTCGGCCT
This sequence comes from Magnetococcales bacterium, assembly GCA_015232705.1. GTDB lineage: Bacteria > Pseudomonadota > Magnetococcia > Magnetococcales > Magnetaquicoccaceae > Magnetaquiglobus. The sequence goes on from JADFZD010000036.1 coordinate 4,359, forward strand.
GGAACAGAATCTCCGGATTGCACCAACGACAACCCGTATCGATCTCACCATCCACGATCACGGGCTTCAGATGATTCATGCCTGGGTTCGACACCTCGTAGATGGAACACTGACGAATGCCGAACTGCTCCTGCAACACATGGGCAATGCGGAAATAGACCTCAGCCTTGGTCCGATCCTCCTCCACGGCCTGCTTGAACTGGGCAATCTCCAACAGGGTCTCCACCATCTCCGTGGTGGTGGTGATGAGGTTGGTGTTGCCCTCAACCTCATAACGCAACAGTTGCGACACATCATGGGTGATGGTGCTCAGATTGTCCTGAAGATGCAGCATCAACTGGTTCAGATCGCGGGAGATATCTCCCATTTCATCCTGACCGATATACTGGATGCGACCGCTGAAATTGCCATCCTTGGCCTTGGCCACAACCCGTTGCACCTCTTCGGCGGTGGCCACCACCGGGGTCATCTGACGACGGAAGAAAATGGTCAACAAGATCGCAAAAAGCGAAATGATCGCGGTCATGATGCCGATGGTCAGCAAAGCCTTTTGCTGCAACTGAGCCATGGAGATCTGGATGGTGATCGCTCCGAGCACCGCACCGTTGCCGGTGTTGTGACACTGCAGACAGTTGGGTTCGCCAGTCTGATTGGCAATAAAGGGAATGGTACCCCGAAAGATCGGATTCATTTCGGTATCGATCATGCCGAAATAGGGCTTGCCGTTCTCCATGACCATCTTTTCGATCGGATCGACGCTCTGTTCGCCATCCAATCCCTCCCCAAACTGCCGGATCACCTCGGGGGAACGCATCACCCGGGCGACAAGCAACCCTTCGACCTCGGCAAGCCGCTTGAGAAACGATTTGCGTTGATCGATCACGTTGTTGATCATCGACTCGGTGAGACTGACCCGTACCACCTCGGCCACGGAGCGAACCTGCTCTCGGGCGGTGGAGATGGAGAACTGTCGGAAGGACACCAGACTGATGGCCACAATGACGATGGCCAAGGTTCCCGACAGAAAAATCGCCAGCAAGGAGGTTTTTTGTTGCAGCTTCATGGGAGTCCCGATAGTGGTGTTTTCTTGAAGGTTCGATCTGTCTGACAGTTTAACGCTCAACCCATGAAAATTCAAAACATGAATCAGTCTTCATCTCTTTTTTGAGCATTTTTCCAACGAGACAGACACTGGTTTGCCTGATCGGCATGCAGACGCTCTACCAATTTCCCATCGACGACACAGATCTCCTCTCCGCGCGCACGCGCCTGGTTCCAGGCATCAAGGATGCGCCGCGCCGTTTCGGCATCGGCGTCGCTGGGGAGAAAGATCCGATTGGCAGGTTCGATCTGCGCCGGATGGATCACGGTCTTGCCATCGAAACCAAGCCGTGCGCCGTCGTGACATTCGGCCAGGAACCCCTCGGGATCGCGGATGTTCACGAACACCCCATCGAGAATCCCTCTACCGGCGGCGCGCGCGGCCATCAGGGTCTGTTGCAGGGCATGGCGGAGGCCGATACGCTCCGGATCGCCAGGAAGGCCCAGTGCGCGACCAAGATCCGAGGTTCCCATCACCACCATCGAAACCAGAGGATGCGTGGCAATGGCATGGGCCTGGAGTACGCCCAAGGGGGATTCGATCATCGGCCACAACGCGCACATGCCGTCCGGGGCAATCTCGCGCATGGCGGCGGCAAGCCTCTCCAGCGATGCCGGGGACTCGACCTTGGAGAGCGCAATGGCATCAGGGCGGCCCGCCAGTACCACAGCCAGGTCGTCGCGCCACAAATCGGTGTGGATACCGTTGACACGCACCACCCGTGCTCCCGGATAATGATCCCGGGTGGCATGCAGGGTTGCCAGAATGTTGTGTCGCGCCTGAATCTTAGCCTCCGGGGCGACCGAATCCTCCAGATCGAGGATCAACCCGTCGGCAGGCAGGGTCGGTGCCTTGGCCAACGTTTTCGGGTTCGATCCCGGAACGTAGAGCACGGAACGCAACAAATGAAATCGTGGTTGAGCAGTCATTGACGCGCACCATGACCAAGAGCGATAGTGGATTTTTTTGTAAGGTTATTACTAACAGAGAACCCTTCTTCATGCCACGAAAAATTCGCGAAAAACAACTTTCCCTGCAACAGATGGCCCGCATGCGCGCCGCGCGCCGTCCACGCGCAACTGACGCCGGAATTCCCATCGATGCGGAATCCCTGGGGCCTGAGGAAGAAGGACGTGTCGTCGCCCACTTCGGCCTGAATATCGAGGTCGAAACCGAGACCCGCGAACGGTTTCGCTGCGCGGTGCGCGAGTCGCTGCTTGATGATCCGGTATGCGGGGACCGGGTGGTCTGGCGGCGCGTCGGCGCGGAACAGGGTGTGATCGTATCCGTGCATGCGCGCCAGTCGGTGTTGCGACGTCCAGGCCCCTATCAGCGCCTGCTGACCATGGCCGCCAACGTGGATCGTATCGTGGTGGTGAGCGCCGCAGCCACCTTCAATACCGGTCTGGTGGATCGGTATCTTGTGGCCGCGCAAAAGGTCGGCATCGAACCCATCCTGGTGATCAACAAGATCGATCGGATGACAGACGCCGCAACGCTCGAAGCCGCGCTGTGGCCCTATCCGCGCATGGGCTATTCCCTCTTTTGGGTCTCCGCGCTGCAAGACAGCGGCATGGCGCACCTTGAGGAGGCGTTACGCGACAGAACGGCCATTTTCGTCGGGGAGTCCGGGGTTGGAAAATCGTCGTTGATCAACCGCATGGTTCCCGATGCCTGCTCAAGAACCGCCGAAGTTCACGCCGCAACCGGACTGGGACGCCATGCCACGACCACAGCACGACTCCATCGTCTGGCTGGTGGCGGCTTTCTGATCGACTCTCCCGGTGTGCGCGAATTCGGCCTGCACGGCGTCATCCGCGAGGAGATTCCCGGATTGATGCGCGATATGGCGCCATGCCTGGGACAGTGCCGTTTCAAGGATTGCCGGCACCTGCACGAACCGGATTGCGCCCTGCGTACCGCAGTCGAAACGGGCAAGATCGCCGCAGCCCGCCTGGAAAGCATGCGCCGCATCCTGGAATCGGTGCCACCGCGCAATCCCTATTTCTAAGCGGCTGTCAGGGCGTGTTGACATGTGCAGGCAGCGAACCTTCAGACAAGAGAAGCCGACCCGATCCGCGCAGCATATAATTAGGAGTATGTGAGCCGCGAAGGGGCGTCGCAACGCTGTATCAAGGCCGCTGACACACCAGGTCAACACGCCCTGACAGCCCCAAGAGCATGAGGAGGCTCCCTTCGTCCGTTCCAGTCAGACCGCATATCGGGGCGAAAGGTCTCTCACACCCCAGGTCGTAGCACGCCTCTCGGGAGCTCGGGAAACCATCTCCCCACCGGTCCTGACCACATCGAGCAACTCCCGCATCCGATCCTGATGGGTGGGCAAGCGCATGGCGCGCGCATGACCCGCCTCGGCAACCCGTAACCGCTCCGGCTCGTGGGCCAGATAAAAAGCGACCCTTTCGCGCAACTCATCCGACGAAGAGAACGAGACGATCTCCTTGCCAGGCACGAACATCTCCTCGATACCTTGCGAATATTCACTCACAAGACACGCCCCGCTGGCCGGCACATCCGCCAGACGCAACGTCACGCCGCTCCCTTCGCCGGCATCCCATTGGTTGATGTTCACCACCACTCGCCCGGAGTTGTAAAACTGGTTGAGCGCCTCCCCATGGAGGGTCCGGGCCTGTACCGCCGAAAACAGTGCCCGATCCCGCCACTCGAAACGACTGCGCCACCCCGGACCGACAATCCCCAGACGCCAGCCTGTCAAGGCACGCAGATATTCGCGCCGTTTCAGGGTGTGGATACCCACGAACACCACGTCGAACAGCTTCGGACAGCGAGGCAAAGGCCGATACCGCGACGGATCGATCGCCACCGCAGGAAGATAATGAATCCCAGGTTGATGCATGTTGGCATGGATGCAGAAATTGAGATCATGGAACGGCTGATCTCGCATAAAATTATCGATATTCTTCAAATCTTTGATCCACCAGCCGATCACCTTGGCCCCAGCGGAGCGCCATGCCTGAAGCAAGGTTGGTTCGACGTGGTTGCCCCGAATCACCAGCACCACATTCGGTCGAAAACGATCGAACTGGGCCCGCAACTGGGCCTCGATGGTGGCACGCTCCTGCTGCACGAACCTTTCGCTCAAAGCCGCTTTCAACCCGAACGGCTTGGCCAGGGATTTGCCGATTTTTTTGATGAACTGATCCACGCGCGGCTGGCGGATCTCGGTATTGGCGGTCAGCACGGTGACCCCAAGCCGCTCCAGGGCCGATGCGCACTGCCAGGCCAAAGGTTGCGTGGGATTGATGAAATCCCCACACACCATCCAACGTGTCGCCGAATACCCTTCCATCTCCATCGCTCCCAAGCTCGAATGAGATTGCCAATCGGGTGATCGCCTCGGGTTGCCAAGCTGGCGGAACCGGGCTAGACTGAATCCATTAACACAAACTTTGAGGATGGGAGCTGCCCCCTCACCCCCCGCCCGTGCAACCCCCTTGCGGGCGTTCCACGGTCACATTGCCCCAAACCACGCATGAACTGCCCGATCTGCCACCACGCCAGCGGCCATACCCGTCACACCCCACGCGAAATGATGATGGGGTTGCGCGAGCCCTTCGACTATTGGTGCTGCGGGAGGTGCCGGATGCTCTGGATCGAGCGAATTCCCGAAGCGCTCGAACGCTATTATGGGCAAGGGTACTACTCGCAGCAACCCCCCATAGAAAAAATTTCGACACCCCCCATGACCTGGCTGAAAAAGGCCCGTGCACGCCATCATCTGGGGGAGTTCACCCTGCCCGGAAGGGTGATGTCGATGCTGGGACGCCAACCGACCCATTTTCAGTGGCTGCGCCCCTTTGGCCTCTCCCTCTCCAGCGCCATCCTCGATCTGGGGTGCGGTACCGGCGCTCTGCTGCTGAAATTGCGTCGCGAAGGTTTCTCCAATCTCTTGGGCGCCGATCCCTTCCTGCCAAAAACCCTCCATCACCCAAGCGGCGTGACCATCCGCGCCGAAGCGTTGGAGCAGATCCCGGAACACTTTGATCTGATCATGCTGCATCACGTCCTGGAGCACATGCCGGATCAGCACGCCACCATGCAACAACTCCGTGATCACCTCAATCCCGGCGGGGGAATCCTGATCCGCATTCCGGTGGCCCAATCCTATGCCCATCGCCGCTTTGGCGTGCATTGGATGGCCTGGGATGCGCCTCGTCATCTCTATCTCCACACCGTGACCAGTCTCCACCTCCTGGCCAAAGGACATGGTTTCACCATTTTTGCCATGCACGGCGATGCCAGACCGGAGAATCTTCTCGGGTGTCTCTACGCACAGCGCGACATCGCACAGCCCGATTGGGGCCGTCATCCCTATCCCCCCGAAACCCATGCCGCATTCAGAACCCTGACCCTCCGCCTGAACGCCACCCTGGATGGGGATACTGCCTGCTTCTTCCTGAGACCATCGTGAAAGCAGCCCTGATCGTCACCAACCTGCGCGGCGGCGGGGCGGAAAAGGCTGTTTCGCAGATCGCCACACTCTTGAACCGTGCCGGACACGAGGCCATCCTGTTGCTTCTGGAGGATATTCGTCAGCACGTGGTTCCCCCCGAACTGCCGGTCATCGCCCTAGGTCCGCCGGGAAAAAGCCACTCCAAGGGTTGGCTGGGACGTCGCTGGCTGGCGTGGCGTCTGAAACGTCTCCTGGCAACCCTGGAAAAAAAGCAACCGTTCGATCTGATCCTCTCCACCCTCCCTTTTGCCGACGAGGTGTGTCGGCTTGCCGGTCTTCCGAACCACTGGATGCGGGTGGCCAACACCCTGTCACGGGAGATCGAAGCCCTGAAACAGACCCATCCGACCAAGGCCGCGCGCCGCCTGAAGCGCTATCGAAACCTTTACGACCAACAGCGGCTGATCGCCGTCTCCACCGGCGTCGCCCACGATCTCACCACCAATCTGGGCCTGCATCCACGCGATCTGCGGGTGATCCACAACCCTTTCGACCTGACCGGCATCCCGACGCGCGCCAAAGAGGAGGTGACCGGCCTACCCGACGAACCCTATGCCATCCATGTGGGACGCTTTGCCACGCAAAAGCGGCATGACCTGCTGCTCGATGCCTGGAGCCGCATCCCGGATCCCCGGCTGCTGGTACTGCTCACCGATCCGCATCCGCGCCTGCAACAGATGATCGCCGAACGCGCCCTGACCGATCGGGTGGTGATCGCCGGATTCCAGGCCAAC
>JADFZD010000370.1 GCA_015232705.1 Magnetococcales bacterium
TGCTCATAGGCGAGGCGGTAGGATTGGGTATGCTTCATCATCTCCCCCTTGTAGGGGGTCTGAATGAAGAACGGAATCACGTTGTTGCTCTTGGCGCCCGCCTCGCCACCGCCGCGCAACAGCTTGGCCAACGCCTCGCGGGTCACCGGATGGGCGTATTTGGCCACGCCATGCACCCGACCACGCCGATCCGCCTCGCCACGGGTCGCGGTGTAACCGCTGTCGCCGATCACGAACATCAGTTTCAGATGATCCGGACAGGCGGTCATGTCGCTTTTGAGTGCCTGTTCCAGGCCGCCGTAAAGGTTCTCTTGATAGTCGTCCTCGGTGTCCCCCTGGGTCACCTTGACCTTGGCGATCGCCTCCTCGAACTTGGCGAATTCGGTTTTCTGGGTAGCCGCATCCTGCTCGCAGAGGTCGTTGAAGGGGTGTCCCTCGCCGATGCCGTCCCCCGGAGTGCCGGGAAAGAGCTTGTCGGCGTAGGGATCGCGATAGACCCGGAAGCCGAAACGGAACTGGGTCTCCTTGAACCCCTGGGTGTTCTTCAAGGTGTGGATGATCTCCTGGATCACGCCGCTCTTGTCGGCCGTGCCGCGCACGGCGTCGATCACCGGCTCCATGCTGGCCGTGGCATCGAGCAAGAAGAAGATGTCCACCTTCTTCTTGGCGGAAAGGTTCTTGTATTCCGGGAGGATGCGGCTGGCCAAGGTCGGCGAGATGGCCATCTTCTCCTCGTTCACCCGCCGGCCCACCAGACCGGGTCGGGCCAGAGCCACCTTGTAGAACAGGCGCTGACCACCATCCCCCTCCAGGCCGGAAGGCGCCACATGCTGATTCTTGGCATTCACCATGTCGAGCACCGGAATGCGCAGCGACGAACGGAACCACTCCTTGCCGCCGACCACCGGTTGACAGGCGGCGGCGTTGTGATTGACCGCATCATCGAGGTTTTCGTAAGTGCAGAGGGTGCCGGGAGATTGCTGATCCGGCGAGGTGAGCGACTCTTTGGGACGCAGGCTGAAGGCGTTGTTCCACAAAAACCCGTTACCCTTGTCCACCCAGCCGAGCAGAATCCCATCCTCCTCCAGCCGGAAGCGATCTGCCAGCAGCACCGCCTTGTCGGTCTCGTCGAAGACGAAATACATGTGGAAGCGCGAAGCCCCCTCGCGACAATGGCCCGCCCCGCCCACGCACTCCTTCAACTCCGGCTCCTGATAGGGCTGGACCTTGGGCTCCTGCCCGGATTCGTCACGCGCCACGGTGGAGGTTTTGATGAAGAACTTCATTTCCAGACCCGAATCGCTTTTGATCGGCAGATTGCGGCACAACAAATCACTTTTGGCCACCCAGCCGGTCATTTCCGGTCGATCCTTGAAGCGGAAGGCGCGAATTTTTACCCGGTCTTTTTTCTCCTCCTGGATCTCGGCCTGCTGGTTGAACGGCAGGGAACCGATTTTCTTCTCCCCGGTGGCGGCATCATGCAGAGAGGCATTGTTGCGCAGCACACGCGCCACACCGGCCCATTGCAGTTTGTCGTTCTGATAAAAGCCGGAAAAATCGAAGGTGGCGCAACTGCCCGGCTGACTCTCCTTGGCCCACACCACTGGCGGGGCTGAGACCAGCAGACCGCAAAGGGTCCAGGAGAAGAGTCGGGAGATGGTGCGGATGTTCACGGATTGCTATCCCCATCATAGATGTCAAAGGGTTGTCACCCGTCGCGTCTGCGCGACAATTCAGAAGCTGTTTGGCGATGCCACCCATGGAATCGCCAAACGCGCGAAATTCGAAGTGAATGCGCACTGCCCTCCCAAATTGCCCTGCAATCTGACGGGCCATCCATGGCCCGTGTCGGCTGTCAGGCCATTGCCGATCAGCCTCTTTAAGGTTTGGCCACGAGTGCGTTTTTTTTGTCGGTTTTATCGGCCATTTCGGGTCTGTCCGGCTTTTCGGATCCCGCCGTACCCGGCGCGGTGGCCTTGAGCACCACACGGAATCCAGCCACGGACAACATCGCCGGCATGCAGGTTGCGGACCGAACT
>JADFZD010000371.1 GCA_015232705.1 Magnetococcales bacterium
TTTGGCGCGACCGTTTTTCTGGTGTGCCTTTCGAGGACAGGGGGGGATATTTCCAGGGGCGTTATTATCAGGATATCGCCATTGAGCGGGCATTGGCGGCCATTGCTAATCAACAGCAGCGCATTTTATTGACGCTGGCCACCGGAACTGGCAAAACCTTTATCGCTTTTCAGATCGCTTGGAAGCTGTTTCACTCTCGATGGAACCTGACGAACTGGAAATCGGTGGATGAACCGACCCGAAGACCCCGTATCCTGTTCCTGGCTGATCGTAATATTCTGGCAGATCAGGCGTATAACGCTTTTTCAGCCTTTCCAGAAGATGCCTTGGTGCGCATTGATCCCGATTCCATTCGGAAAAGAGGGAGGGTGCCGACGAACGGCAGCATCTTTTTTACCATATTCCAAACATTCATGAGCGAACCACTCAAGGATGATAAACCTTCGCCCTGTTTTGGCGACTATCCACCTGACTTTTTTGATTTCATCGTGATTGATGAGTGTCATCGTGGCGGTTCCAGTGATGAGAGCAATTGGCGCGGCATTCTCGATTATTTCACTCCTGCTGTGCAGCTTGGACTGACCGCCACCCCAAAACGCAGGGATAACGTGGACACCTATGCTTATTTTGGCGAGCCAGTGTTTATCTACTCGCTCAAGGATGGCATCAACGACGGATATCTCACGCCGTTTCGAGTGAAACAGATTTCAACAACCCTCGACGAGTATGTTTATACCCCTGACGATACCTTGCTTGAAGGTGAAATTCAGACCGGCAGACGGTATGCGGAAGCCGACTTTAACACCATTATCGAGATCAAGGAGCGGGAACAAAAACGAGTCGAAATTTTCATGTCGCAGATCGATCAGAGAGAGAAGACGCTGGTATTTTGCGCCACTCAAGCTCATGCGCTAGCCGTGCGCGATCTCATCAATCAAATCAAAATCAGCACCGAGCCGAACTATTGCCAGCGGGTGACGGCCAACGATGGACTGCTTGGTGAACAACATCTTCGGGATTTTCAGGACAACGAGAAAAATATCCCTACCATCCTGACCACCTCGCAGAAGCTCTCGACCGGCGTGGATGCCCGCAACGTGCGTCACATCGTGTTATTGCGACCGATCAACTCAATGATCGAATTCAAGCAGATCATCGGGCGTGGCACGCGGCTTTATGATGGCAAGGATTATTTTACCATCCATGATTTTGTGAAGGCGCACCATCATTTTAACGACCCGGAGTGGGATGGTGATCCAGTTGAGCCAGAAACCTGCCAAAAATGTGGAAGCTACCCCTGTCAATGCGAAAATCTACCACCGCAACCCTGTTCGGTCTGTGGTCAACAACCGTGTCAGTGCGAAAAAGAGCTTTGCCAGAAATGTGGATGCACGCCTTGTGTCTGTGTGAAGAAGGCACGGGTGAAACTGGCCGATGGCAAGGCGCGAACGATTCAACACATGATGGCGACGAGCTTTTGGCATCCTGATGGCACCCCGATGTCGGCACAGCAGTTCATGGAGGCACTCTTTGGCGAGTTGCCAGAATTTTTCAAGGATGAGGAGGAGCTTCGCGCTTTGTGGAGTGCCCCAGATACGCGCAGAAAGCTTTTGGAAGGTCTGGCGGAGAAAGGATTTGGCAAGGATCAACTGATCGCAATGCAGAAGATCATCGACGCACAGAAAAGCGATCTATTCGATGTGCTGGCCTATGTGGCTTATGCTCTGGCACCGATCACCCGCGAGGAGCGTGCTGGAAGGGCAGCGGCCATTATTAGTACCCTCTTTAATAGCAAGCAGCAAGTTTTCCTTGATTTCGTCCTCTCTCAATACATTAACATCGGTGTAGAGGAACTGGATCAGGCAAAGTTGACGCCGCTTCTGCGCCTCAAGTATAACGATTCAATTAACGACGCTGTGGCTGATCTTGGTCTAGCGGAAGATCTCAACAAAATGTTCAGTGGGTTCCAGAGGTATCTTTATCAAGAGTTGGCGGTGGCATGACCACTACTGTACCTGGAGCGGGGTGGAACAGGCCG
>JADFZD010000372.1 GCA_015232705.1 Magnetococcales bacterium
GTGAGGCCAGAGATCCGTATCTGTTTTGTCGGAGATTCGTTCGTGCAGGGAACCGGCGATGAATTCGCCCTGGGCTGGGTGGGGCGGGTGATGGCAGCGGCACTCCAGTCGGGACATGAGGTGACCGGGTACAATCTGGGGGTGCGGCGCGACACCAGTCGCGACATCCTGGCCCGTTTTGCCGGCGAATGCGCGGCCCGTTTGCCGGAGGGGTGCGAAGGGCGCATCGTCCTGTCGTGCGGTGCGAACGACACGATGCACGAGCAAGGCCTGCCAAGGGTGCCTGCGGAAGAGTCGGTCGCCAATCTGCGCACCATCCTGGCGCGAGCGCTACCCCATGGGCGACTGGTGATCGGTCCGCCGCCGGTCGGGGATGTGGCCCAGAATCGACGCATCCAGACTCTGGCCAGGGCGTTTGCCCATACGGCGCGTCACATGGGTGTGGGGTATATCGATCTTTTCGGTCCCCTCGTTGCCGATGTCGGCTATCTGCAAGCCGTCGCGAATCGGGATGGCGCCCATCCCGATGGCGCCGGTTACGCACGCATGGCCCAAAGGATTCTCGCCTCCCCGGATTGGTGGTTTCCGGCGTGCTGAACGGGCCGCCTACCCGAACAGATCACGCACCAAGGCATATCCATAACGCAACCACACCCTGGAGAGCCGGATCTTCGAAACCCCGAAGATCCGCGCATGCTCATGACTGGGAATTTCCACCAGTCGAAATCCCTTTTTCAGGCTCTTGATCACCATCTCCTGTTCGATGGTGGTGATCGTCTCGGTAAGATCCAACGCTTGCAAAACCTCAAGACGCAGCGCGCGAAAGCCGTTCTGGCTGTCGCTGATGTTTGCCCGGAAACGCCAGTTGATGCAGGCGGTGATGAAGGCGCTTCCGGCCAGACGCCAGAACTCCTGAAACGAGCCGTGCAGCTCGCTCGAGCCGCCCGTCAGACGCGAGGCCTGCACATGATCGGCCAGACCGGCGCGAATCGGTGCGATCAGTTTGGGGATGTCGGACACCACGTGCGATCCGTCGGCATCGATGAAGAGGACCAGTTCGGTGGTGATCGCCGGGATCGCGGCGCGAATGGCGTTCCCCTTGCCCAATTGCGGCACACAAAGCACCTGCGCGCCGGCGGATTTGGCTAAGGAGGGGGTGCCGTCCGTGGAGAGCGAATCGACCACCAGCACCTGAGGAGAGTATTTCAGACAGCAGTGCACCATCTCGACGATGGTGTCCGCCTCGTTGCGTGTGGGGATGACGATGGTGAAAGGGGTTGGGATCATGGTCGGGAGGGGCCTGAGAGATCGGGCAGAAGGTGGTTCAACAGGGTCGGATAGGCATCGCATGGGGTCCAGCAGCCGGGGCAGCGGGCGGAGCGGATTTCGGTGCGCAGGGCATTTGTCGTGGTGGTTGCCAAAAGCGCGGAGAGATCTCCGTCGTGGTCGCGCAGATTGCCCAGGGGACGATCCCAGATGCTGCAGGGATAAACCGTGCCATCCGCGGCCAGAAAGAGCGAGGCATCCAGCGCGCGACAGGTGATGGGGTGCGTTTGGCCATGCAGGAAGGCGCGGGCGTGGTGCAGGTAGCGGCACTCCAGGAAGGCCACCGGGTCGATGAAACGTCGGGATTTTTTGGCGTCGAGCACGGAGGTGATCTCATTCACACAGGCGGTGGCGCGTTCCGGCGTCAGGAGCCGGGTGGTCGCATTGTCATAATAGTGGGCGGATTGGTGGGCGATGTTCAAGTGCCAGATGCGGGCGTCGAGATCGGGAAAGCGTTTGCGTGCGGCTTGCATGCTCTGTTGCAGGGTGCCGACGGTGTGATCCGAGAGGGTGAAGCCGAAATAGAGTTGCAGACGTGGATGCGGATGGCGTCGAAAGTGCTCGAACACCGTCATCACCCCCTCCCAAGTGCCTGGCACGCCGCGCAGGGCGTCATGCTGTTTGGGGGGACCGTCGAGGCTCAAGGTGACGGTGAGGCGCGGCGGATTCAGGGCGAGGATGGCCACGATGCGTTGGATGGTCAGGGTGG
>JADFZD010000373.1 GCA_015232705.1 Magnetococcales bacterium
CGGACGCCGCGCGCCAACTTCTGGAACGGGTCGCAACACGGATCACCCTTCAACCGTTCACCGCCCAGCAGACCGCCCACTATCTGCACGCGCGCCTGCTCGCTGCCGGTCTCGAAGGCAACACCCTCTTCACACCCCTGGCCAACCTTGTCATCCAGTTGGGTACCGGCGGTCGCCCGCGCCGCATCCATATTCTGGCCCATCAGGCGCTCCGTCAGGCCTGGGAGGCAGAGTCCAAACAGGTGCATGCGATCCATGTCTGGCGCGCCATGGCCCAGGATACCCCCTTGGCGTTCCTCCTGGAGGGGTATCGTCCGATCATGGCAGGCGCCATATTGACATCCCTGCTCGTGGCCGGGATCGTTCCGCGCCATCTCACCGGATCACCCGCCGAGCAGACTCGCCTGGAGATCCCCGTCCAAAGCGTGCGCGCCACACCTCGGGAATCAGGCCAATCGGTGCCCGCGCCCACACCCCTGGACGCGCCAACGTCCGCCAGTGCGACCCACTCCCTGCCCGGTTCCAACGTGGCGCGGGTCCAATCGGCGCCTCGACCAGACATGATGGCCGACTCCTTGTCCAAACAGGCCGAAAGCACACCTGCCACCCACGTCACAATCCAGGGTCCCGTCCTCCCGGCCCCCCCCTCTGGCCGAATCCAGAAGGTTGCCGTGCGCGTTGGCAACGACGCACCATCCAGCGACAATTCGCTTCGGACCCAAAAGACGAACCGGGAGAAGCCCCCACACGTCCATTTGACTTCGAACGGCCCGGCACGTCCGAATGGCACGGCCAGCATCCCCTATCTGAAAGAGAACGATCCCTTTGGCGAAGCGATTCTCGCTTCGCACCGCTGGCTGGAGCAGGGCAACGAACATCACTACACGATCCAGTTGATGCTGCTGAACCACGACCGTGGGGTTGAACTGCTTACCGATCAACTGGCAGCAATCCAGCCCCCTCCTGGTGAACTCGATCTCAAGATCTTCCGGCTCAACAACGATACCCTGCTGGTTCACCTGAACGAATGCGACTCTGCCCTGGCGTGCGAGGCGCTGATGAACCGTCTGCCGGTCTCCATGCGCGCCAACCATCCGAGTGTGCGCAGCTTGGCCCGCGTCAAGACGACGATCCACAAACTGGGACTGGCCACTTCACAGCGCGCTGAATCCGCGCCCATGCACGACCGACGTTCATGAGCGACTCCGGTTCCGACTCGCGTCAACCGCCTGCGCGCCGTCTGGGAGAGTTCCTCCAGGATGCGTCGTTGATCTCTTCGGATCAACTGCATATCGCCCTGACCGAACAGCAAAAAACCGGGGAGATGCTCGGACGCGTCCTGACGCGGCTTGAATTCGTGCCCGAGGCACAGATGCGGGAACTGCTGGGGGATCTGCTCGGTCTGCCGACAGTCGATCTGGATCAAACCGTCATCGATCCACGCATCCTGGCCCTGGTACCCAATAAACTGATCGAACGTCATCAGGTACTGCCGATCCGCTGGAATCCGAAAGAGTCCACGCTCACCCTGGCCATGGCCGATCCGCGCAACATGGCGGTTCTCGATACGATTCAGGCCAACATTCACCCCGAGATCATCCTCAAAAGCGAATTATCCGGTCCCACTGAGATCGCCCGCGCCATCTCCAGGGCCATGAAACCCAGCAAAGCTCCCGAAGTGAATCCGCAGGCACTGGCAAACGATCCGAGCCGACTGCTGGATGCCTTGCTGGTTGAAGCGGTCCATCAAAGGGTCACCCACATCCATATCGTCCCGGAATCCGGACAGATGTGCATCCGTTATCGCCGGGACGGCGTGATGTCGCTGCGCTGCGCCTTGCACCGTGATCATTTGTCCGGCATCACGTCACACATCCGCAAGCTTGCCGGCCTTGAACCCGCTCCTGCCCCAGGGAAAGGTCGGTTTCACGCATCGTTTTCAGCCCAGGAGATCGACTGCCAGGTCACCGCGCTGGCGACCCTGCCTGACCCATCCCTGGTGCTGCGCGTGCGTCTGACCTCCAAGAGCGCTCC
>JADFZD010000374.1 GCA_015232705.1 Magnetococcales bacterium
TGATGGCCCATTCAGGACCGTTCTCCGCGTCCACCAGATTGAGCGTCTCACGGGTGATCACCGGCAAAAGAACGCAGCGGGCATGGGGCAGATCCGGGTTGCCGGTCGGCAGGGCCAACGCGCCGCGCAGACGCGGGGCGACCTCCAGGTAACGCTCACGGGCCACGTTGACGGTGGTGATGCGCCGCAAGGTGCGTGCGATCGGCTTGCTGGCGCGGGCAATGAAGGTTTCGGCACGATTGACCAGCTCGATTGTTGCCTCATACGACTCCCTGGCGCTTGCTCCCCAGGTCAGCAGACCATGCTTGAGGAGCACCATGCCGATGCAATCCGGATGGGCGGCATGGCAAGCCGAAACGGCCTTGGCGAGATCGAAGCCGGGATGGACATATGGGAGAATCGCCACCCCATCCCCGAGAGCGTCGCGAATGCGCGCTTCTCCATCCGGCTGGTTGGTCAAGGCCAGGATGGCGTCTGCGTGGGTGTGATCGATGTAGGGGTGCGGCAGAAAGGCGTGAAGCAGGGTTTCGATCGAGGGAGTGGGGGCCTCGGCGTCGAAGCGGCGGATCAGCAGTTCGTTGACCATGGCCGCGTCATCGATGGCAGGCATGGCTACGAGGGCCTGCAGGGGAAGCAGGTCGAGGGCGGTGAACCCTTCGGGTTCGATGCGATCCAGATCCCATCCCGATCCCTTGACGAAGAGCGCCGGGATCTCTGCACCGAGCAGGGTACGGCGTTTGGCCTTCACCGAGGTGTTGCCGCCGCCATGCAGTACCAATCCCTTTTCCGCGCCCAGAAGTTGGCTGGTGTAGGTGCGCAGCGCCAGGGGTTCGCCCCAATGGGGGGTGAGCCGCGCGAGAAACTCGGCGGCGTCGTGATCCGACCAGCGGTTGATCATGCCTGATTCTTCATCGCCAGATAGAAATCATACGCCTCACGCGGGGTGAACCGCTCATGCACCACCTTGCCTACCGCCTGGATCATGGCTTGCGGGGCTTCGGACTGGAAGATGTTGCGTCCCATGTCCACCCCGGAAGCCCCTTGATCGATGGCCTCGTAGGCCATGGTCAGGGCTTCGGCTTCGGGGAGTTTTTTTCCGCCGGCGATCACGATCGGCACCGGGCAGGCTGCGGTGACCGTTTCGAACCCCTTGGAGACGAAGTAGGTCTTGACAAAGGTTGCCCCCAACTCGGCGCAGATGCGTGTGGCCAGACGCATGTATTTGGCGTCGCGGGTGAGTTCCTTGCCCACGGCGGTGACGCCGAGCACCGGCAGGCCATAGCGCAACCCCTGATCCACCAGTCGGGTCAGGTTGTGGATCGACTGGGTTTCGTGCTCTCCGCCAATGAAAACCTGTACCGCCATGGCCGAGACGTTCAGACGCAGGGCATCTTCGATGTCCACGGCGATCCGTTCGTCGGAAAGTTCCTTGAGGATGCTCGGACCGCCGCTGGCGCGCAACGAGATTCCCTTGGTGAAGGTGGCCGGTGTGAGGGTACGCAACACCCCGCGGGTACACATCAGGGTGTCGGCGTATTTCAGCAGAGGACGAATGGTGACATCGATCCGCTCCAGACCGGTGGTTGGTCCCATGAAGTAGCCGTGATCCACGGCCAGCATCACCGTGCGTCCGGTGGTCGGCGAGAAGATGTTCGACAGACGGTTTTTCATGCCCCAGTCCAGGGCGTCGCACCCTTTGAGCGGAAACCGTTCGGAGGTCTGGGGAATCTCCAGGTGGTACTCGTGGGTATCTTTCAGGTCGTCGGTATCAGCCATGGTGACAATCCTATGAAGCAGCAGGAAAGAGGTTCGGGAGGATTCTCATGGATGCGGATGGGGAAGATCCCTTTTTCCCATCCGTGGAACCCCCTTCGGGAGCGCTACGCCAGGCGCATGCGGAACTATGCCGCATGCGTGCGCGGATGGCAAGGAGAGAGCGTCTCGTTAATGGGCCTGGGGCGGGGAGACCGGGCAGTTGGATGGATCGGCCTTGAAGGCATCGACTCCCAAAAGCGGCAGTTTTTCCAGGTA
>JADFZD010000375.1 GCA_015232705.1 Magnetococcales bacterium
AAATCCGGGCGGCAGGTTCAAAAAAATCGGTCGAGCAAGGGCTGCAGATAAGGCTTGATGAGGATACACCCCACCACCGTGCCGATCACGGCTGACACCACATAACCAAGTGGAAGTGGATGGTGCCACCGTTTCATGACGCGCTGCAAACGCGTCAGGCGACTACCCGTCTCCGGGTACTGTGTTTTGATCTCTTCCGTCTTCCGCTCCTCGCGCAGACGGTTCAGTTGCCCATCCAGGGCTGGCGTCAAACGGCCATGGTGAAAGGTCGTATCCAGGATCAGCTCCTCCAGCGCGGCATGCGCCTGGATGATGGCTGCCTTGAGGCAATCCCGATTGGCACGTTCGATGTGATCGATGGCGCGTTGCCCCTCCGCGCGAATCTGCTCCATATGATGGGCATCACGCAGCCGCGCCAGATGGGAGAAGGCGTTGCATATGGTGTTGTTCATCTCCTCGGGAATTTTTTTTCGTGTAGGAGATGACGATCGCCAGGTAGATTGTAAAATTTTTATTATAAAAATCGAGAACACCAAAAAATTTCGTGACTCTTCGCGACCTCCAGTTCGTCGGACGGCAAGGACATGGAGATTACGGTTTGAGCGTGAGTGTGTGGGAGGGGATGACGCGACCCAGGGCCAGATGCATGCTACCCTCGGCATGAATACCGAGCAGATTCAGCAACGCGGGACGGATTTTTTGCTCATTGGTCTCGATGTAGTCCTGATAATCGTTGTATTTCGAGCTTTTGACGAAGCCATGCTTCTCAAGGATCTGTTCCAGGGATGGGAGTTCCATACGGTACGTCCTGTCAGGGAATGGATCGGTTCAGGATTGGGAGTCTCTGATCCGAGTTGAAACCGGTCTATCTGCCAGCACGATACGCGTTATTAAAATTATGCGACACCTCCTTCCCGGCCAAGAAAATTTCCCAAAAGATATATTCCGAATGAAATGGTCGTATTTGGGCGAGATCAGGGATGATTGAATAAACCTTGTGTCATGGAGTGTGCAGCCCGATTGACAAGGCCGGGAAGCCTGAACTTCCCGGCCAAGATTGATGTCCGAAAGTGGATTCTTACGGACGCATCAATTCCGCCTCCACCTCATCGCGCACCGCCCTGGAGGTCAACAACTCACTCAACGTCAACGCAAAATCCATCGCCGTCCCCGGCCCGCGTGAGGTGATCACCCGACCATCGCGTACCACCGGGTCGTCACAATAGTGCATGCTCGGCAACAGCTCCTCCGGCATGCAGGTGGGATAGCTGGTCGCTCGCTTGCCGGTCAACAAGCCGGCATGCGCCAACACCGACGGCGCGGCACAGATCGCCGCCACATACTTCTCCTCACCCGCTAGACGTTTCAACAACGCATGCACCCGTGGATCCTCATCCAAATGGGTGGTGCCCGGCAAGCCGCCCGGCAACACCATCATGTCGAACGACTCCGCTGCCACGGCATCCAAAGTTGTATCCGGCACCACCGCCAACCCGTGACTCCCGGCCATCGGTCCGGCCCGCAACCCTGCAGTCACCACCGTCACCCCGGCACGACGCAACACATCCACCAACGTGACCGCTTCCACCTCCTCGAACCCCTCGGCCAGGGGAATCAACACACGTTTCGTCATTTTATGGCTCCTTCGGATGATTGGATTGAAGAATCGCCCGACCCGCGATGCGCAACGATAAGAAATTGTCGTTTTATTTCGATAGTTTATAACTTCAGATTCCGCCAGTCAACCCGCAAATCACCGACGGCGCCAAGAAAAATACCGCCCACTTCCAGCAAAACCCCACCAAAAACAATGACACTTCCTCATCAGGAGTGGTATACTGTTTAATCTGGCAGATTCAAACGACTCATCGAACATTGATATGACAGTGTATTCCTCATGCGCACCCGCCATGAGGCGGGCCAATGTTTCCGTGGAACTTAAGCTTTTGGAGTTCTGCGGGTGGGGGGTGCGGGGGTTCTCCCCCCTCATGCAAATTTGCTATATCCGGTACGCGCGTCCATGGA
>JADFZD010000376.1 GCA_015232705.1 Magnetococcales bacterium
CGGTGTACTCGGCGCGGGTATCGGGGTTGACCCAGGTGGTGGCCTGGCGCGAAGGCATGCTCTCCAGGGCGTTGTTGAGACGGGCCTTGTCGTTCTTGTCCATCTCGTTGCCGACCGTGTAGCCGATCAGGCCACCGACGGCAGCGCCGATCAAGGCGTTCTGCTCCTTGTTCTTGGAGGGACCGATCAGGCTACCCGCCAGACCACCGCCGAGAGCGCCGATGCCGGCTCCCTGCTGGGCGCGGCTCTCCATGCATCCGGTCAGGAGGGGGGTGGCAAGCAGCATGGCCGCCAGGGAGAGGATCCAGGGCCGACCGGCCCGCACCACGAAACGCTTGACAGACGAAGAAGCAGTCATGAAAATTCCCCATTCAACAAGAGTCGAAACCGGAAGAACTTCGGATCGCCGGAGTTTTGGACCCGAAATTATCGAAAATGATCGCGCATATACTTGCCAAAGTCAAATCAAATTTGTAAAGAATAGTAACTGGTCCGGATGTTCACTCCGTGCATCCGCACCCAGGCGAAAAGCAGATCGCAACGGCAACAAGCCTATTGGACGTGTTGACATAGGGACGGCAGCGAGCCATCAGGCAAGGCACACCCAGGCAGCCCGGCATACACGTGAGTATGTGAGCAGCAAAGGGGTGTCGCAACGCCGAATTTGGGCCACTGACACACGATGTCAACCCGCTCTGGTTCGTTATCCTCGGTGACAGGGCACTCATGACCGACCAGCAACCCATCGAGATTTTGTTCTCCGACCCGACGCCCCAGCCGACGACGCCCCCCTGCGCCTATGATCCAGGCCCGCGTCAACCGAAAGGGCCATGGACCGTTCTGATCGTCGATGACGATGACGACATCCATGCCCTGACCCGCATGGTGTTGCGGGATCTGACCTTTGCCGGGGAGGGATTGAAGTTTGCAAGCGCCCATTCTGCCGCCGAGGCGATTCCGATTCTCGAATCCAGCCCGGAAATCGCCGTGATGCTGCTCGATGTGGTCATGGAGACCGATCAGGCCGGCCTCGAACTGGTGCGTCATGTACGCGACGTGATGAAAAACGGTTTGGTGCGCATCATCTTGCGTACCGGACAGGCCGGTCAGGCACCGGAACCCCGGGTGATCACCGAGTATGACATCAACGATTACCGCGACAAGAGCGATCTGACCAGCCAGAAGCTGATCACGGCGGTGACCGTGGCCCTGCGCACCTGGCGCGATCTCAAGACCATCGAACATCTGGTTCATTCGCTGCGCCGCGAGCGGGAGAGTCTGGCGCGCGCGCAGCGCATCGCCCGACTGGGCAACTGGGACTGGGACTTCGCCCGTGACGCGATGATCTGTTCCGAGGAGGCGCGCCGCATCGTCGGCATTCCCATGCACTCCGACATTCACGGAGCGCTGGAGACCTTTCTTTCGATCTCCCATCCCGATGACCGGGAACGGGTGAAGCAGACGATCCAGCAGGCTTTGGCCGCACAGACCCCGTTCGAATTCGATCATCGGGTGATACGTCCGAACGGTGAAATCCGCTGGGTCCACGAGATGGGCGAGGTGGTGCGCGATGCCGAAGGCAAGGTGGTCCGCGTGGCCGGGACCATGCATGATCGCACCGAGCAGCGCGAGGCGGAGTATCGTTTGAAGATCGCGGCATCGGTATTCGAAGGGGCGATGGAAGAGGCCGAATCGCACATGCTGCTGACGGCCAAGGTGTTTGAAAATGCGGTCGAAGGGGTGATGGTCACGGATCGGATGGGAATGATCGTATCGGTGAATCCGGCTTTTACGGTGATCACCGGCCACGAGGCGCGGGACGCATTGGGCAGAACCCCGGCGATCCTCAAATCCGGGATCCACGACGAACTGTTCTATTCGCGCATGTGGCACGATCTGCTCGGCGAGGCTGGCGCCTGGCGCGGGGAGATCTGGAACCGACGCAAGAATGGCGAGGCCCATCCGGTCTGGGAGACGATCACCACCATCCGCGACCGTACCCAGTCGATCACCCATTTCGTGGC
>JADFZD010000377.1 GCA_015232705.1 Magnetococcales bacterium
GACCACCGGCAGACCGAGCAGACGATAGTGGCGCACCATCTCCACCACATCATCCTGGGCGTCGTGGGTGTGGATACTGACAATGCGGGTGTTCATCATGGCGCGCAGGGGTAGGCGCGGGTTGGCCAGAATCAGTTGTCGCAGGGAGCTTACGCCTGTCAAACGTCCAGATTCGTCGGTGACATAGAGGTAGAAGACCATCTCGTAGGTTGGCAGGGTGCGCACAGCCGCGATTGCCTCGGATACCAGGGTATCCTCGGGCAGGGCGAAGAACTGCGAGGTCATCATGCCGCCCGCGCTTTCCGGGGGATACTGCATCAGGTTTTCGATCTCGGATTTGGTCTCCTGATCGAGTTGGGCAATGATCTTTTCGGCCAGTTCCCGTTCAAGATGGCTGAACAGATCGGTACGTTTGTCCGGGGCCATGCGCGCGACGATGGGCGGCAGGGATTCGACGCGGATGGCGTGGATCAGGGATTGCTGTGCGGTTTCACCGAGTTCGCCCAGCACCTTGGCCCGTTGATCGTTGTCCGGAATGAGCAGAAAAAGATCCGGCACGACTTCGGCAGGCAGCATCTCGAAGGCGGCGGACAGATCCGCCGGATAGGCTTTGGCCATGATGTTCTGCAAGGTGCGGTTGGCAGCCTTGGCGTGGAAGGTCTGGATGTTTTCGACCAGCATCTGGGCTTTTTCGAGATTCTTCGGGGCGCGTTCTCCGCGCTCCGAGCGCTCCTGCGAGCCTTCCTGGGGGGGCGCTTCGTCACCCGAGGGGATGTGGCCGTCGGCGTTGTCAGGTGTCCGTCCCATGAGTCGGTCGTTGATGAGCGTGGTGGGACGTTTGCTCATGGCCAGCAGTGCCTGGATCTGCGTCTGACGGGATTTTTCTATGCGACTGGTGAGTTGGGTCAGTTCATCGGGTGAGAGTTCCTCAAGGATCGGCAGGATCTCGCGGGGTTCGGCGAGCGAGACCAGATGGGCGCGCTGATCGGTGGAGAGCGCGCGCAGAACGCGGGCAGCCTTGGCGCGTGGCAGCAGAAGCAGAATGCGCGCCCCTTCCTCGTCGCCCATGGCCTTGAAGAGCGCGATCAGATCGCTTTCCGAGGTTTTGCCGAGCAGGTTTTCGAGATGGGGCAGCGATTGTTTGCGGTGCAGACGGGAAACCGTCTCAAGCAGCACGCCTATGCGATCCTGGGCCATGGAACCTCCCATTGCATGGATGGGTCATTAAGAGACTGATTGATGTTGCCAACCTTGGCATTTTCGGACGCGCGGGGTTCGTAAGGGATACGAACCAGGCAGGTTCCAAGTTTTTTTCAATGTGGCAGGCCATTCAGGCCTGTGTGGGCTGTTGGGCAGGTGCCAGGCAGCCTTTCTTGGTTTATACCGGATCGATGATCCGTGATTCCGGGTCCGGATCTGATCCGAGGTCGCGCGCAGCAGAGTCCTTGGGTGCAATCAAGAGGATGTTTCAGTTCTCCGGAGGTTGCCAGCAGGTGGTGCCGTCGGGTCCTCGTGCGCCTTTGGCCATACCCTGCTTGGTGAGGGTCAGTCCGCCGCATTTGGTATCGCCAAGTTGCTCGTCCTGGGGTTCGGCGACCAGGGCGTAGTTGGATTCGTCCGCGGAGAGGATCACCAGTTTGTAGCGTTTTTTCGGAGAGAAAACGCTCAAATCCGTGATGTCCGTATAGCCGAGTGCTGCCAGATCTGTGGTGTATGATTTGGACTTGGTGAAAAAAATCTCCTGGCGCTTGGCCAGATCGAGCAGAGCGTCGCGTCCGTCAGCGCGTTGTTCTTCGATTTTGGAGGTTTGCGAGAGTCGCTGGCTGTAGCGGTAGTCGTAGACACCGACGCTGGCGATCAAGGAAGTGAGAATCAGGCCCAGGATGACGATCATCGAGGTGTTCATGTTTGCGTCTCCTATGATACCTTAAGTTAATGATGTGTAAAAATAAAAAAAATACTTTCACGCAACCATGTGGGCTGTGAGTATTGGGTAAAGTAGACTGAGTGATACTGAGCAGGG
>JADFZD010000378.1 GCA_015232705.1 Magnetococcales bacterium
TCCGGTGGCTTCTCCGGCGGTTTGATCCCCTCCTTTTTTACCTCCGGTTTGGGCGGAGGAGGTGTCTCCTTTGGCGGTGGAGGCGGTGGCGTCTCCTTGGGCGGCGACGGTGGAGGCGGCGTCTCCTTGGGCGGCGACGGTGGAGGCGGCGTCTCCTTGGGTGGCGGCGGAGGCGGCGGAGTCTCCTTCGGCGGTTGAGGAGCCGGAGGGGTCTCTTTGGGAGGTTGGGGCGCCGGCGGTGTCTGCTTGGGAATCGCCGGAGGCGTCAACGACTTGGGCGCCGTCGGCTGCTTCTTTGGAGGCATCTCCACCAGAGCGACGGCAAACACCGGTTGTACCGGTGGCTTCGGGGGCGTGAAGGGCACCAGAAAGAACAGTGCCAACACCAACAGGTGTAGCACCACCGAAGACAGCAGGGTGAGGCGAGAAAGCATGGAGAATCAGCCAGGAGGTTCGGTGATCAGTCCGACCCGGTCCACGCCAGCCATTTGCAGCTGGGCCATCACGGTCATGATCGAACCATAGGCAGCGTTGCGATCCCCGCGCACATAAACCGGGAAATTGGGGTTGTTGGCACGGATGCCGCGTATCTTGTCCACCATCTCGGTGACCGTCACCGCCCGCTCCTCGATATAGGTCGAACCGTTGGCCGTCACGCTGATCACCAAGGGTTCATGCTCCGTGCTCATGGCGTTGGCCTCGGAGTCGGGTAGATTCACCTCCACGCCCTGCGTCAGCAAGGGGGCGGTCACCATGAAAATCACCAACAACACCAACATCACATCCACCAACGGCGTGACGTTGATCTCGCTCATGGTGCTCACGCGGTCCGATCCCGAACCGCCCATATTCATGCTCATGGCCATCAGGTCAGACTCCCGCGGCGTGAGGATTGCCGCTCCAGGATATTGAGAAATTCCGAGCCGAAGTTCTCCATCTTCTGGTGCTGGCGGCGCAGATCCGCCGCATATTTGTTGTAGGCGATCACCGCCGGAATCGCGGCCACCAGACCCATGGCCGTGGCAATCAACGCTTCGGCGATGCCAGGGGCCACCATGGTCAGGGTGGTGGATTTGGCGCCTGCCAAACCCAGAAACGAGTTCATGATTCCCCACACCGTGCCGAACAGACCGATGAACGGACTGGTGGAACCCACGGTGGCCAGAAAGGTCAGGCCGCGTCCCAGATTGTCCACCTCGCGGTTCAACGCCACCGTCATCGCACGCCGCACGTTCATGAACAGATCGCCCACCTCGCTGGTGCGTGTGCCGTTCCCCTCCCAGCGTTTCCACTCGCGAAAGCCGGTCACGAACACCGTCACGATCGGACTCTCCGGCCACTCCTGGGCCGCCGTCTGATAGAGCTTGGCCACACTGCCGCCACTCCAGAAACGCTCCTCGAACTCAGCCGCATCCTTGGTGACGCGCCGAAAACGCCGCCACTTCTCGATGATGATCGCCCATGAGACGATCGAGGCCAACAACAGGGCCAACATCACCATTTTCACCACGGGTCCGGCCTGGAACACGAGATCCAGAATGCTATGGGAGGTCAATGCTTGTGGATTCACGGCCATTCTTCCAAAGGAGGTTGCAGCCGGTTCAGGATATCCCCTGGAATGCGAACCGGCTTGAAATCACGACTCAACATGGCGATCCGCACCGTGGCCCGGATCAACGGGAGCGGTTCGGCGACGCCCTCTATTCGAACGATGCTTTGCGTCAACAGCAGGCTGACGCGCCTGATCTCTGACAATATTACCGAAACATTGAGCAGATCGTCCAGGCGTGCAGAGGCCAAAAAATCGATTTTCATGTTGGCGACTGCAAACAGGAGTCCACGCTCGCGCATCAGGCCGTCCTGTTGAAAGCCCAGTTGACGCAGCCATTCGGTGCGGGCGCGCTCCATGAATTTCAGGTATTCGGCGTGATAGACCACGCCACCGGCATCGGTATTCTCGTAGTAGACCCGTGCCGGCCAGACGAAAGGGTGATTTTTCAAAACAGCGATCCCAGCCATTC
>JADFZD010000379.1 GCA_015232705.1 Magnetococcales bacterium
TCCAGGAAACGGGACATGTGCGTTCCCTTGAAATGGTGCGGAAGGTTGACATACATATTGATCGATGCCACCGTGCGCTGGCTGCCCCGGCTGCGATCCTTGACCACGATGGGATAACGGATTCCCTTGACGCCCACGCGATCAATGGGTAACCGGCGATCATCCGGTTGTGACTGCACATCCTGCAAAGGTTCCATCCGCGACTCCATCCGGGGATACGGGAAAAAAAAGGTCTGAGCGCGTAACTTAGCCTGTCGAGGCGGAGAATTCTCCCTTTTCGGGGATTCCGAGGCGCTCAAGATTCTTCGGTGAATGGGCAGTCTATGACACATGGCTGATCTTGGGCAAGAGATTGGCAATAGATGGCCAGGATCCGAAGGATCACGGCAATGGTTCAATTGGGAGTCAGGCACGCCATGGCGATGCATCGTATCGGCATTATCACCAAACTTTCGGATCCACGCGCCCTGGAGGCGACGCGGCAGTTGGCCGAATGGCTGCATCAGGATGGACGCCGGGTGACGGTGGTGAACGAGATCGCCGAGGCTGCATCGATCCCGAAGCGTTGCGCAGCGCGCAAAGTTCAGGAGCAGCTGCCCGAGGGGCAGGATGTGGTGCTGGTGATCGGCGGGGATGGCACTTTCATCGCGGCGGCACGAGCGGTCGAGGAGGTGGATGTACCGCTATTGGGCGTCAACATGGGTCGTTTGGGATTCCTGACCGAAACGGCCCGTGACGAGATGTTCGATGCCATGGTACGGGTGCTGGCCGGGGAGTACCGCATCGAGGAGCGCATGCGACTGTCGGTGGAGGTGGTGCGGCAGGGACGCATTCCTCTGACCCGTCGGGTGCTCAACGACGTGGTGGTCCACAAGGGAGAGCTGGCGCGCATGATGGAGTTCGATGTCGCCATGGACGACCAGTTTGTTTTCTCCAGTCGTGCCGATGGTCTGATTGTCGCTACGCCGACCGGTTCCACGGCCTATGCCTTGTCTGCCGGTGGTCCGATTCTGCATCCGTCGGTGAACGCCATCCTGCTGGTGCCGATCTGTCCCCACACCCTGACCAACCGTCCCATCGTGGTGCCCGGAATGGGCACGGCCTGCATCACCTTGACCGCCAACGGGCTGGATCGTCTGTTGACCCTGGACGGACAGGCCGGATTCTCGCTTGCCGATGGCGATCAGATCCTGGTACGTCGTTCCAGCCACTCCTTGCGGGTGCTCCACGCCCCGAATCGCAATCATTACACCATCCTGCGCGAAAAGCTGCGTTGGGGGGAGTAGCGGAACGAGCGCGATGAATGGACTGCGTTCATTCCGTCAGGTCCATGTCAGCGGGAATGATTTTCAACAGGATGAATCCGTCGCATGAACAGGGTTGCCCCAGTTGGGCGTTCCTTTTTCATGAATCGCAAGGGACCGGAAGCAAAGTCGGTTCGTGGATGTTCAGACTTCGTGGATTCCGGAATTCCTCTGTTCTCACCCGCAGCCTGTACCATCCACCCGACTTGAAAGCGTGACGCATGAACAATCCTGATAAAACCTCCTCCCTTCCCGTGAGGGGAATGGTCAAAGCGGTCTGGAGGCTGCTGTACTCCGATGGCAGGTCGATGATGCGTCTCGTCTGGCCGTGGCTGGTGGGGTGGTTTGTTGTGGCGCTCTCCTCCCAACTTTTGGCGTGGGTCATGCCCATCCCGTTTGCCGACAAGGGGTGGCGCGATGCGTTGACGGGAGTCACATTTGCCGCATTCCTGGTTGCGGTTCCGATTTCGACCGTGTTGATGCGTTGGGCGGTCGAGGGGGCGCAGAGCCGGGTGACTGTGGGTGCGCGTGAGTTGGCGTATGTGAAGTATTCGATGTTTCTGATTCTTTTGACGATCGCCTTTGGAGCGCTTGTCTTTATTTTCATCAAGATGGCATTTCCGTATTTTTATGTGCCAGTCATCCTGATTGTGATACTCCTCGTGTACCTGCTTGCCAGGCTCTGTTTGTCGTTGGTCTATGCGGCATT
>JADFZD010000037.1 GCA_015232705.1 Magnetococcales bacterium
AACATCACCGGCTGGAGCGCTCTCTCCGGATTGGCAGGCAGCCGGCATCGCGCTGGTATTGATTTTTGCCTATCAGAACAATCTGGCTAAGATTTATATTCCCAATTTTCGGTATCTGTTGTTTTGGACTGCGGCGCTGATCTTTCTTTTGGTGTCGTTGGTGCGATGGTTTCAGGCCTCATCGAAAGCGGATGCGGATGATTTTCCGGACACGAGCCTTACGTCAAGCGATCTTTTGGTGGTCTGTGGTTTGATGCTGCTTGCCGTAGGGCTTATCTATTTTGGACATTTGCACAACAAGGACGATACCTATTATCTGAATCTCGCCATCATGACCTTGGATCATCCGGATCGACCTCTTCTGAGTTGGGATGATCTGCACGCCGGCGCTGAGTTGTTGCCGATTCAATTGCCTCTCTATCGTCTGCAATCCTTGGAATTGCTGTATGCCGCAGTGGCCTCATGGACGGGCAGCAGTTCGGTATGGGTGGCGCATCAGGTGTTTCCGTTTTTTTTCGTCTGTTTGTTCGTGATTTCACAGATGGGGTTGTTGCGACTGTTGTCGCCGCGCCATTGGAGTCTGGCGCTCCTCATGCTTTTTTTTGTGGCCCTCCTGATCGGCGGGGAGATCCACGAGGGGTTTGGAGGCTATACGCTCTATCGAATCCATTTGGGTAAAACGGTCATGTTGGGCGTGGTGATGCCGTTTTTGCTGCTTCAGGCGATCGGTTTCATGCGGGATCCCAATCCGCGACGATGGACGCTTTTGCTGCTCGGCAATGTGGCAGCCTTGGGCTTGAGCGTGACAGCACTCTTTTTGGGCCCATTCGTCACGGGCATCGGCCTGTGTGCCGGTTGGCGACCGGATCGGTCGCATAGTCGTCGATTGCTCATCGGTCTGCTGGCGACCCTCTATGTGATTGCGGTCGGATTGGCGATCAAACAGACCATTCCGGTGAGTGTCAATGCCATCATCGCCATGGAGCGAAGCGCCCATGATAGCTTTCGCCAGGTGTTTGGGGGTGAAAGTGTGGCCCAATGGATCTACCTGTGGAGCCTGCTCGCCGCCTGGAGTCTGGTCCCCTGGCGCGCGGTGCGGCTATTGATGATTGCCTTGGTTTTTGTGTATTGGCTGTTTCCGGTCAATCCGTTCCTGTATCCGCTGATGACGAAGTATGTGACGGGAACGGCCATCTATTGGCGTGTTTTCTGGAGTCTGCCTGTATCGGCGTTGGTGGCGGTGGGGTTGACGGAGGGGTTGGTTCTGCTGCATCGAGGGCAGGTGTCGAGAGGGGTGACGGCCATGATTCTGGTGGGATTGGCAGCGTTGTCGGCTCTGCCAGGAATCGCGAGTCTGGTCAGTTCCTCTCTGCCTTTGTTGTTTGGTTTGCTGATCTGGTTGCTTTTTTCGGCGTCGTCGATGCGCAAGGAGGTTACGTCCTGGGTGCTTGCGACGGTCCTGATGTTTGGTTTCGTTTTCTATGCCCCGTTTGAATATAAACGTTTTTCTCAGCTTTCTCCCATGATCCGATCCATGGAGTGGCGGAGTTCAGGGGTTCGGATTCCCCAGAGAGAGTTGTCGGTGGCGGTCGATATCGCGAGGCTGACTCCTGAAGGAAGTTCCGTGCTGGCGACCGAAGTGTTGGCTTTGTGGGTTCCGGTTTTGCGCGGACACCCCCCTTTGGTGGCCGTTCGGTCACACTATATTCCGACGCATTTGGAGTCTGCGAGGCTCTCCGATTTGCGGGATACGCTGTATAATTATGTCAACGATCAGATTCGGCCAGAGAATTTGGTGGATCTTCTGAAAGAGGCCATGGAGGCCTTTCATCTCGGAGTCATTGCCATTCCTGTCGCCCATCCGGATCGCGCGCGTTTGGAACGGATCATCGCGCCTTTGGGATTTCTGGAGAAGCGGGTGAATCAGGGGTATGCCATCTACCGCATCACTTCCGAAAGGCAACGCGACGGGTGATTGGGGGGAGGGATCTCCCTGGATCGAGCAGGTTCGCGGTTTCACAGGGTCGTGACGCGTATCCCCCTGGGCGTGTTGACCTGTGAACCTGGATCCGGCAGTTGCGGGTGATTGCATGAGCTAACATATTGGTTCATATGGTGAATTGTAAGAAACCGAAGTTACCTTATCGGTAATGAGGCTTGCTTCCGATTTGCCATATGGATCAAGAGTTTGCCGCAGGTGATTGCCCGCAACTGCCGGATCTAGGATTTTTGCAAGATCGTCTTTTTCAACCCCGCCAGCTCGCAACAGATCGATCATGCCGCCATTCCCAAAAGCCGGGAATGACGGCATGATCGACCCATGAAACACAATCAGGATGATTGGCCGACTACCACCAGAGAGGATAACGACGCGTAGAGATGAGATTGTTGAAAAGCAGGGCGGTACCGAGCAACAGGGTGACTCCGGCAAGCACCGGAAGGAAAGCATAGAAGAACCCGAGAGCATGGATCTGCTCGGAACCGATAACCGCGATGAGGGCGGTGGCGCCACCGGGCGGATGGAGGGTGCGGGTCAGGTGCATGGCGGCAATGGCCAGGGAGACAGCGACAGGAGCGGCCAGCCAGGCGGCCCCGGGAAGAAGTTTCACCGAGGCGACACCGATCAGGGCGGAGATGAAATGGCCGAGGACGAGGTTGCGTGGCTGCGCCAGGGGACTGGCGGGCGCACCGAAGATCAACACTGCCGAGGCGCCGAAGCTGCCAAGGAGAAGGATCTGGTCTGTTTCCTGAAGGAAAAGCCGATCCAGTACCGCGACGATCAAAATGCCCAAAAACGACCCAAGCCACGACCAGCCGATCTCGCCCCATCCCACCCGTGCCGGCACAGGCAGATCGCCACGCATCTTCTCGCGAAGAGCGGCCCACAAACCCGGCCTAAACTGGCGCTCCAGACCCGTCAACCCCAGACTGCCAACCGCCTGATTGTCCATGTCATCCCCTCTGCAAGATCTCTCGAAACAAACTTAACTGGCCTCTTGTGGTCGCCTCCCAGGAGAACTTTTCCGCATGACGACGGGTGACCGACGGATCGGCTGGCCGCGCCATCAAGTGCCGTACGGCCAGGGCGATGGCCTGCGGGCTTTGTCCGTCGATCAGCACCCCGGCCTCCGGCGCGGTAACCACCTCGGGCGCACCCCAAACGCGGGTGGCCGCCACACGGGTACCGCAGGCCATGGACTCCAGGAGCACGTTGGCCCACCCTTCGCGACTGGAGGCCAGCACCAGGGCGTCGGCTGCCGCATAATAGGTTTTCAACCGGAACTGCGGGATCTCTCCCAGCAGTTGGACCCGATCGGCCACGCCAAGTTCCACGGAGAGATCACGCAACCCCTTTTCCATGGCACCCGTGCCGATGATGGCCAGATGGATCCCAGGCAACTCCGGCAAAGCGCGGATGACGTGGTCATGCCCCTTGCGTTCGATCAGATGACCCACCGAAAGGAGCGTCGGGGCATGCCAACCCAACATCTCCCGAGCCGGGTCACGCGCCACCGGGGTGAACCGTTCGAGATCGACGCCGTTGCGCAGCACCGTGATCCGGTGATCCGGAATGCCCATATCCAGCAGAACCCGCTTCAAGGCAGCGCTCACGGTGATCAGGCCATCGGCCCGTTCGGCAACGCGGCGTATCATCCAGCCGGGCAGGCGATGAGCCGGAATCTGGTTGAGGTCACTGCCGCGCGCGGTAATCACCACCGGTTTGCCGAAATGGCGTCCAAGAAGCCAGGCCGCGATGCCATCCGGATAGAAATAGTGGGCATCGATGAGATCAAAATCAAAACCATCGGCGATCAGACGACGCAGCGAGTCTGCCACACCGAGTGCCAGAAGAACAGGCGCGCTGCTCATGCCGATCTTCGGAGGGAGGAAATAGCGCGGATGACGCACGTCGATGCCGTGGATGCGCTCGCTGGCCGGCGCCCTGGTTCCCAGGTGAACAAAGGAGTTGAGACGCGGATGGCGGATCGGGAACCAGGGAATCGGAGCCACCACCCGTGAGGAGATCTCCCCGGAGGCGACCAGATGGCGCAACCGTTCGGCCACAAAAACGCCATGCACCGGATGGCCGGCATGGGGAAAGAGGGTAGAGAAGGTCAGGATGCGCAAGTCAGGACCATCGATACAAGAGATCGACAAAGGAAAGAGGTTCGGTGTTCCCAAGAAACCCCGGTTGATCCGCCACCGCGACCGGTTGAGCGTTCTGTTTTGGAAATCCGCCCTCCCAGGTGCTGCCCTGAAAAAAATTCCGGCAATTTCCCGACATCACAAACCCAGGATCTCCTTGGCCAGGGGCACAGTCAGGGGACGGATGCGCTCCATGCCGGCCCGATCCAGACGATCCAGGGCCTCGGCCAGATCCGGAACCCGTCGCGGCAGTCGGGCACACAGGAACCGAACCACCTCGGGACTCAGACGTACCTGACGATCCGCAGCCAACTTCACCAGGATCGCCTCACGCTCGGCATCGTCCGGTGGCTCGATCTCCAGCATCTGACCCCACAACAGACGGGAACGCAGATCGGCCCGCAGGCCGGTCAACTCGACAGGCGGCACACGCGAGGCGATCAACAGACGACCGTCGCACTCCCGCAGATGGTTGTACAGAAACAGCAACCCCTCCTGGACCACTTCCGGACCTGCCGCGATGCGTTCGAGATTGTCCACCGCCACCAGCACCCGTCCCGACCAGCGCTCCAGAAAACCGGTCAGGGCAGCCTCACCACCATCGGCCAGAGCCAATCCCAGGGCCTCGGGATCGAGAAAGGCCGCCAGATGATCGCCATGCCGCGCCTGTCGATCGGCCACGGCGGCATGCAGCAGATGACTCTTGCCGCAACCGGCCTCGCCGATCACAAGCAGACTGGTGGCCGGGGAGTCCATCACCCCGAGCGCCGCCGCCCGCGCCAGCCGGTTGAAATCACCGACGATGAAGTTCCCGAAGGTGAACAGCGGATCCACGCTCAGGGCCATGATCAATTGCAGCATGGTCGGATTCCTCCTGACAACACCTCCGGTTCAGGCCAGGCTCCGTGGCGAATCCCCGTTCCGCAGTTTCTCGAAATGGCGCTCAATGTATTCGATCTCGTATTCGGTATCGATGTCCAGAGCTGGACCCGCACAATCGCTGATGTGCAAGGTCAGGGTCATACCGGTCAGGGTACGGATCCGCTCTTCCAGAACAGCCAGATCGCGAAATTTGCGGTTGGCATCCTTGTTCTTGACAATGATGAAATAGGCGCGCACAAGAAACGAGAATGCCTTCAGCATCTGATAATAGTTCTTGCGAACATGCCCAATCCCTTCGCTGTCGTCCTGACGCGCCTTGGAAAAGAGCGATTTGACGAACACCACATTGTTCTTGATCTTCTTCAGATTGAACCGCCCCCCCTCGATGATCGTGCGGTTGTTGAAGAGATGTCCGGCCAGATTCCAGATAAAACGCGGCACCCGAAACGGTTGTCCAGCCAGGAAATTGTTGACGATCAACTCGAACGGTTCATCCCCGGACAAAAAGGAGTAGTAGTTCTTGACCGCCCGATCGTACTGAAAAGGCTCGTCGCAGCGCGCCACCGCCGTATCGATGGCCGCTCGCACCGAGCGACCCAGCACCAGATGCGCATCCTGACGCTTGCCCGAGACCAGGCAATCAATCTCTTCCGGACGGATCAGGGGCAGATCGCTGGTCAATAAATTCACCCGCAACCCGGCAATCGATGCCTCCTGGCTCAACTCCCGCCACAGTCCCCAATGGCGCGCTCCCAACGGTTCGACAAGCAACCCCGGATCCAGGCTGATTCCCCGCATTCCGTGAAGATGACGCAAGATCGTCATCACGAAATTCTCGACGAAATGGTTCCCCTCCTCGACCACATGCAACCCGATACCCCGCGCCTCGGCCCGTTTCACGGCCCACCCCAGACGCGCCTCCAACCGCTCCCGATCACCCCAGACGTAGATCGGCCCCACCGAAGAGGCTTCCAAGGCAGCCGCGACCACATGCTCGACGCTCGTCCGTTCCCGGATCGACACGAACGCCTGCTCCCGGCCTCCCACCCGCTTGGATCCCCGTGTGCCAGCAGCGATGAACAGCGGCTCCCGGACCCGAAGAGTCTCCTCCCCAGTCATCATCCTCATGCGCTCACAACCATGATTTACCGGGAGGAGCCGAATCCGGACTGGCCTCTTGACCCGGAGTCGCCGGCGCGGCACCTGGCGCGGGCGCGGCACCTGGCGCGGGCGCCGGAGCGGTGGGAGCCGGCTCACCCTTGGGGGGCGGAACCAACCAGAGCGTCAACCCCTCGGCACTCTTCTCACGATGAAGCACCCGTTTTGCCAGGGCTGCATCCAACTGCTCGTCACGACCGGCAAAATCGCAGTCGAACAGGGTCTCGCGCGCGCTTGCCTGAACCATGCGGGGTTCGGCCATGCCTGGCACGGCACGCAACTCGGCCAGGAATTCGGTCAATCTGACCACCTGAACATCATGAATCACCCGCAGTCGCAGGGTACGTTTGTTGCCTGGCAGGAGCACATGATCCGCAACCCACTGTTCGAGGAGTTGCTGAACCAGTTTGGTCGCCACGGCGGGATAGACGGCATTGGCCGCCTCGGCTGCAGAGGATACCCCTTTCTCCTCGCTGGCCTGCAGGGTGATCGGAGCGACATTGGGACGCGCCACGACGAGCGTGGCGGACACCTTGACACGTGTCCCCTTGCCGCCGGTAACCGGCGTGGCTTTGGCCCGCGCCACCCAGGTTTCGCCGGCGCCATAGCGTTTGGCCGCCTGTTCGAGCACGGCGGCATCCCCTTTTTCGGCCCGCTCGGAGGAGAGTTGCGTCAGATCTTCCAGATCCCCGAGAGGTTGCAACAGGTTGAATCCCTGTTCGCGCGCGGCGAGGGGCATGGCCTTTCCGAGGAGGGTCGTGGCCCCCTCCCCCTTCTCCTCGGGAACGATCAGCAGAGCCACCGGGTAGGCCGCTTCGGTGAAGGAAATTTTCTCCTTGCCGAAGGCAGAGGTGATCTCCTTGCGGGAGTAGTGCAGATCGAGATGGAGCGAGAGCTTCTCACCGGATTGTTTCTCGGAGCGCACCACGGTCCGTTCGGTCAACCGTTTGGCATCCTTGGACAACGTGGCCAGAAACTCCTTGCGTGATTCGCGTTCGGCCTGGGTCAGCATGCGCATGAAAAGCCGTCGCAAACCCTCGCGCTGCGCCTGGCTCACCCCGGCCTCATGGGTGGCCTCAAGCCCCTTGTTCATCGGCAGCGACACTTCGACCCCGCGCACCTCGTAGATCGACCCTCCCGCGCCATCGGCGGCCCAGACCGGCACAATCCGCACCACGACCACGACCAGGAGCGCCAGGGCCCAACGCCAGAGACGCCCCATTCCGGTTGCCGGTTGCGCCAAATCCCTCGAAATTCTCATAATGACCCAGACTCCCATCGTTGCCGGGGATGGCTCACGCGAGCCTGCCCCGAATGGAGGACACGTGGCATCCTCGCCCCCATCCTGCACGTTTTCTATTCTTCGCGCATTCCCCATCACGCCGGGCTAGTGTAACCTCTCTTGGGAATAAAGAGCAAACCCCCAATCCATTCGAGGATAATCACCTGTCATGTCCCATTCCGAACCTTCAAACCAGGGCCACTCCATAGCGACCCGCGCCACCACCTATCGTGACGCCGGGGTGGATATCGACGCTGGCAACCGGGTGGTTGAACTGATCCGTCAGGCTGTCGCCTCCACGCACCGACCGGGTGTTCTCGGTGGCATCGGTGGTTTTGGAGCCCTGTTCCGACCCGAATGGCGCCAGTACACCGACCCATTGCTGGTCTCCTCCACCGATGGGGTCGGCACCAAACTCAAGCTCGCCTTTCTCACCGGCAGGCACGACACCGTGGGAATCGATCTGGTGGCCATGTCGGTCAACGATCTGGTGGTGCAAGGCGCTGAACCGCTCTTTTTCCTCGATTATTTTGCCACCGGCAAGCTTGAACCCGAGGTGGCCGCCACGGTGATCCAGGGGATTGCCGAAGGGTGCCGTCAGGCGGGCTGTGCGCTGGTCGGGGGCGAAACCGCCGAAATGCCCTCCTTCTATCCTCCCGGCGAATACGATCTGGCCGGCTTTGCGGTCGGCATCGTCGACCGGCCCGCTCTGATCGACGGCTCGACCATCGTTCCTGGGGATGTGGTGATCGGCATCGCCTCTTCGGGACCGCACTCCAACGGCTATTCGCTCATCCGTCACCTGGTGATGGGACCGGGTGGACCAGGTCTGGATGCCCCCTTTATTACCCCCACGGGCGAAACCTCCCTGGGCGAAGCGCTCCTGACACCTACGCGCATCTATGCGCGTCCGATTCTCGATCTGGCCCGGCGGATCCCCATCAAGGGTCTGGTACACATCACCGGCGGCGGCTTCACCGAAAACATTCCCCGCGTGCTGCCCGATGCCACCTCGGTGCATCTCGACAAACGCGCCTGGCCGCGTCCGCCGATTTTCGACCTGTTGCAGCGGCTTGGCAACATCGACGAAGCCGAAATGAACCGCACCTTCAACTGTGGTTTGGGCATGGTGGCCGTGGTGGCCGAAGCCGATATGGAAACCGCTCTCGCCTCTCTGCGTGGTGCCGGCGAAGCGGCCTGGCGCATCGGACAGGTGGTGGCGCGAGGATCCGAGGCCGACCCGAGGGTGACGATCCATGACTGATGCCATCCCAACCCGTCGCGCTCCCCTGCGCATCGCGGTTCTGATCTCCGGCAGCGGCAGCAATCTCCAGGCCCTCATCGACCGCGTGGCCGACGGCTTCATTCCGGCGCGCATCGTTCTGGTGATCAGCAACCGAGCGGACGCCTTCGGTCTGGAGAGGGCCCAAAAGGCCGGCATTCCCACCCGTGTCATCCTTCACACGCCCTTTCCGGATCGCGCCTCCTTCGAGCAGGCCATGATCGATGCCCTGCTGGCTGCCGAAGTCGAACTGGTCTGTCTGGCCGGCTTCATGCGTGTGTTGACCCCGCTCTTCATTCGCACCTTTGCCGGACGGCTTCTCAACATCCATCCGGCCCTTCTTCCGGCCTTTCCGGGGTTGCATGTGCAGCAGCGCGCCATCGATGCAGGCGCCCGCTTTTCCGGAGCGACGGTCCATTTCGTCACCGAGGAGGTGGATGCCGGACCGATCATCGCCCAGGCGGTGGTCCCGATTCTCGACGGAGATGACGCCCCCTCTCTGGCGGCGCGCATCTTGAAACGGGAGCATCTCATCTACCCTCTGGCGGTCAAACTTTATGCCGAAGGACGGTTGCGGGTTGCGGGTCAGAGGGTTTGCGTGGTGGATGGGGAGAGCATCGATCCAGAAGAATATCTGATCTCGCCTGCCGAATGAGCGGTGCGGGTTGGCATTGGGTGGCTCTGGGCGCCAGGGTGTTTTGACATGGGAAGTGAAGCAAGCCTTCAGACAAGGTACAACGACCCGAGGTGCGCAGAGGCGTCGCAACGCCGTATCAAGACCGCTGACGCAACATATCAGCGCACTCTAACGATATTGGCATGTTTTGTGCTTACAAAATCTGTTGCGACATCCATCTCATCCATCCGTTCGATCAGGGAAACCCTTAAGCGGTTGCACACTCTTGAACGTTGACACTCTGTTAGCCAACCCATCGATTCACGCCAGTGGGCTTTACAATCTCGATCCGGGGGATTACGCCCATGCTTTGGCCACGCTTGCCGAGTGGGGTGATGCCAAGGCGCAGCATAATCTGGCGGCCATGTATCTTGAGGGGGTAGAGGTTCCGTTGGATTATGGGTTGGCGTTGCAATGGCATCGGCTTTCCGCCGAGCAGGGCTTTGCCCCGGCGCAGTATGATCTTGGCACGCTATATCTGGAGGGATTGGGTGTGGATCCACAGCCCGAGGTAGCAGCCTCCTGGTTTCGGCTGGCTGCCCGGCAACGGGATGCCAAGGCGTGCAACAATCTGGGTATTCTGTATGCGACCGGCGAGGGGGTAGAGCGCGACATGATTCAGGCGCGCGCCTGGTTCTTGATGGCGGTGCATGGGGGATTGGTGGATGCCTTGGAAAATCTGGAGCTTTCTGCGGAGGAGATGACATCGGAGGAGATGGCGCGTGCTCAGGCGTTGGCCGATGTGTGGCGGGAGGAAGGTTGTGGGATGGGGGATGGGATGTGATGGGATCTGGGGGTGGGTGGCAGACGGCGGATTCATCATGCTCCCACTGTTACGGGGGACGGGGGCCGAAGGTCCCCAGCGGAGGTTCGGAGGCAGAGCCTCTGAGGTTTTGACTTTTGATTTTCAG
>JADFZD010000380.1 GCA_015232705.1 Magnetococcales bacterium
GGTTGACCGCAATGCGCAGCGCTTGAAAAATGCGCGTGGCCGGGTGGATGCGTCCGGCGTGGGGGAGGCTCTGTTCCAGCAAGGCTGCCAGTTGCAAAGTTGAGCTGAAGGGTTCGCGCGCGCGCCGCGCCACGATGGCGCGTGCCGCCCGACGGGCATGCCGCTCTTCGCCGAGTTGAAAAAAAAGATCGGCCAGCGTCTCCACAGGCATCTGATTGAGCAGATCTGCAGCGGTAGGGGTGTCGCTCGTGGGGTCCATGCGCATATCCAGAGGTCCATCCAATCGAAAGGAGAAGCCTCGCTGGGCGACATCCAGTTGCCGCGAGGAGACCCCGACATCAAAGAGTACGCCATCGATCCGCCCCATCAACCCGCGCTCGGTCAGATGGGAGCGCATCCTGCCAAACGGGGTATGGATCATCTCCAGACGACCCGCGAGGGTTTCGGCCACGCTTGTGCCACGCGCAACCGCCTCCGGATCGCGATCCAGAGCGATCACCCTGCCATCGGGGGCTGAGGCTGCGAGCAGCAATCGGGTATGCCCGCCAGATCCGAAGGTGGCATCGACATAGAGTCCACCCGGACGTGGCGCCAGAGCCGCAAGCGTTTCTTGCGGCATAACGGCGCGGTGCCCTTCGGAGTCGCCATGGGCGACGTGGTCGTTGGCCTCTTGCAAACAGGCCCATCCTTTCCATGAGAGGCTGCTTGGCACATGCCGGACAGCCGACGCGGGCCTTGGATGGCCCGCCAAATTGCGAAGCAAATGAACCAGGCGGGTTCCAAACATTCGAACCCGTCTTGTCTGGTGATTCGAGGGATGGAATCCTCTGACACGCTTTCAGGTGCGTCAGGGAATCACAAATCAGCCCTGCGCATGCGCGGAGTTGAGGGATCGGTGCCAGTTGGTGGCGCGTACCAGTCCATATCCCATGATGTCAATTAACGCATGCGAGATTATAGAAGCTGAATCGATAACCGGTCAAGACAGGCAAAGCGTATGACAGGAATATCTGGTAAATTTTCATGATGCAGGAAGACTCCTCTTGTCCATCCCCTTGTCGTGGGATTTTCAAAGGGAGTGCCAAAGAACAACGGGTCATGGGCTGTGTTGGGCGTGGAAGGCGCGGGCACGAAATGACAGGCGAGGCGCAGCGTCGTCATTCGAGCGAAGGACTGGATGAAAAAAGGGACCGGAGTGGGCCTGTAAGCCGGGTTTTGTCCCCCGCCACCTTGTCCCGTGGGATGGCGGGAGGAGGGTCATTCATCTGCGATGGCCGTTACCGGACATCTGTAGCGACCTACCCGGGGGCTGGACGGGCCATCTTTAAACGCCCCCCTATGTGGTCTTGCTCCGGACGGGGCTTGCCGTGCCGCTCCCGTTACCGGGACGCGCGGTGCGCTCTTACCGCACCCTTTCACCCTTGCCATGCGGTTGTCGACCAGGTGCAAAAAGCACGATGGGATCCGACAAGCGCGGCGGTTTGCTTTCTGTGGCGCTTTCCCTGGGGTCACCCCCGCCGGGGATTACCCGGCGTCCTGCCCTGTGGAGCCCGGACTTTCCTCCAACCCCATATTCCAGGATCAGCGACCTTCCGTCCCACTCCGATGTTGGTTCGCGTCATTCCATATTGCGATCGATCTACCCTGCCTGTGATGCGCGCATCTGTCAAGGTGATGCGTCAACATCCGCCGCTTGGATTGCTGCCTGGGTGGGCGTTCTGGCAAGTCCCATATCGTCGCCGAGCACCAAGATGCCCTTGAATTTTGAGGCCATATTTTCGTATCGGAATTGAACGCATGGTTTGGGGCTGAAAAATCAAGGAAAAGTGTGATCAAAAGGTTGCAGTGCGTTGCGAATGGAGATTATCGTGGCTCAGATAAGATATTGGCTGGTGATGCCATCCATGGAATCACCAAACGTGCCGTTTTCGAAGATTTCGAACATGGCATCGTTGAAGTGGCTTGGCCATTGGGCGGGACTTCCATGGCACGACATGCAAGAGTCAAGAGTCA
>JADFZD010000381.1 GCA_015232705.1 Magnetococcales bacterium
GATCGAACAGAAGGTTCATTTGCGTCCCAGATAGTCATCGATATGCTGGAAGGAACCCGGATAGGTGATGATCAGGACATGATCCCCGGCATTGAGCACCAGGTTGCCATTCGGCACGACCATCTGCCCCTTTTTGACCACGGCAGCCACGATCACGGTTTTCGGCAGCCCCAGATCCTTCAAGGGTTTGCCGAGCAGGCGCGAAGCCTCCTGGACCTCAACATAGACGGCTTCCAGACGACCGTTAAGCATCATGGCGGCATCGATCACCTTGCCGTGGCTCAGAAAGCGCAGGATCTTGCCAACTGCGGCCAATTTCGGACTGACCACGGCATCGATTCCCAGGGAGGGTGCCATGGTCAGATAGGCTTCGTTGTCCATCAGGGCGATCGATCGGCGCGCACCGAACTTGCGGGCCAACAGACACAGCACCAGATTGACCTCCTGCTGGCCGGTGACGGCGATGAAGGTGGAGGTGCCCTGCGCCATTTTCTGAATGGTCTCCGGATCGGTGGCATCCG
The DNA here is from genome assembly GCA_015232705.1 of Magnetococcales bacterium. GTDB lineage: Bacteria > Pseudomonadota > Magnetococcia > Magnetococcales > Magnetaquicoccaceae > Magnetaquiglobus. Next base: position 522 of record JADFZD010000381.1, read on the forward strand.
AATGCAGCACGGCGGTCTCTTCGAGGTTGGCCGCCAACTCCTGGCAGCGTGCCAGCTTGTGCTCCAGGATAAAGACCGGAATTCCATCCTTTTCGATGCGCGCCGCGATCTGTTCGGCCTTCCAGCCGCCACCGGCGATGACGATCTTGCGATTCTGCACCGGACGACGACCCAGCAGGGTGATGATCTTCGACAGCTCGGTGCGGGCCCCGGTGGTGATGAAAACCCGATCGGTGACATTCAGTATGGTGCGACCGTTGGGAATCACCACCTCGCCGCCCTTGTCCACAGCCACGATCAGCGCCCCGACCTTGGAAAGCTCGCTGATTTCAATCAGTGGACGCCCGATCAGAGGACTCTCCTCGCCAAGACGGAAGCCGGCGATGCTGATCGATCCGTTGTCGAACGGCACCACCTCGAACGCCTGATCGACCTGCAACAGATCGAGCACGTTCTCCACTGCGGCATACTCGGGGCTGAAGATCGTGGCGCCGCCCAGGCTGTCGCCGCCCACCAGGGCCGGATTGTCCAAAAACTGTTTTTTGCGCACTCGGGCAATGATGCGTGCCGACGGATTGACCGCCCGCGCCATCAGAGTGATGATGATGTTGCTTTCGTCGGAGTTGGTGACCGCAAAAATGAGATTGGCCTTGTCCAGGCCGGCGGAACGCAGAAAGGCGCCATCGGAGGTGTCGCCGTGCATGGCCTGCAGGTCCATGGTCTCCTGCAGATGGCGGATCACGCCCTGATCGTTGTCGATGATGGCCACATTGTGACCTTCACCGGTGAGACTCTTGGCCAGGGTAATGCCCACGACACCCGCGCCGACGATCATGATTTCCATGGCAAACAACCATCCGGTCTGTCGCGCATGACCCAACGAAGGAATTTCTTCCCTGGCTGACCGCGGCCCCCCCTTTTAGGGAGGTCACGAACGGTGGATCATGCGACCACGTCTATGGAAGGGCGTTCGGGATCGGATCGAGAATCCTGAGAAACGCCACCGCTCTTGGCTTGCTGCAAAAACAAGGTGTTCACCGCGCGTTGGTTGAGGCTGACCTTGCCTTGTCTGGCCAAAAGGAGGCGTTCCTGGATGGTGGGCTTGTGACGGGGTTGCGGCAGGGACTCATCCCCGCCTTCGGGTTCCTCTTCCTCGGACTCGTGCCGACGACGGGCATTGCGACTTTTGGCGTTCTGTTTGACGGTCTCGACGTTACGTGCTTCCAGCCGCTCCGAATTGTTCGTGCGGATATCGTGAGGCACCTTCACGAGGTTGGATTGCTCCAACATCGGATTGCTGGTCCCCAAGAGGTTGATGGCTGGTATGGCGTTGAACATCTCACACCCGATTCAATCCAAAAAACGTCTTAAAATCCCATGCCAGGAGGTTTTCGACCCTTGCAACGCATTTCCGTGTACCGCCGAAAGGGTAGTCCACGGGACGGGGAGCCAAGTGATCCTCTCCCCTTCATGCACGTTACACTCAC
>JADFZD010000382.1 GCA_015232705.1 Magnetococcales bacterium
GATATTCTCACCCGAGGCAGGGGTCAGGAGGTCGATGCGGCTGAGGATCCCGATCAGTTCCTGTTCAAGTCCGGCGCGTGCGGCTTTCTGATCTGCGTCGGCGCTTCCCTCGTACTCCAGTTCCTTGAGCTGTACGAGCAGGGAGTCGCGCCGCGACAGAAGCTCCACGCGCGGGTCGCCCTCCAGGCCAACCGGCAGCGGGGCATGACCGCGACGGGTGAACAGAGGATGAAAGACGCCGATCAGACTGATCAGCAGAATGATGGGAAGGATCCAGATCCAACTCATGACCGGCGGTAATCCAACAAGGAAGGTGAATTAACGGGTTTGTTTCAGGAGAACTTTCTTAAATCCTCCACCCGAGAGAACAGTCGATGCGACTCTACAATGGTAATACGTTTTATCGCGCGTCACGTCAACCGTCCACATGTGGGGTTGCACACAGGGGGTTTGGGAGCAAAGGGAGGGGATGACGGACGGGCTACCAGCAGGAGATCTGAAAGGATTTCAAGCCATGTGCCAAGGGGGTGAGCAGCTCCTCCGGGGAGGGATGGGGCGGTGCGGGATTCCAGGGACCCTGTTCCAGAAGTGCGCTCAGATCCAAGGGGGCGCGCTCGAACAGGCGACGGCTCAGGATCTCCCGTTCATCCGGCGTGGTCTCCATCGACGGGTGGCAAGTCAGGGCGGTCGTCATTCGAAGGACAACTCCAGTTCCAGTTGCTGCGGGATGGGCTGCTGAGGGGCGCTCTCCTCGCGCCGGGGGGGTTTGAGTTTCAGCGCCCGGTCCAGAAGATAGCCCAGAATCGCCGGTCCCCGTTGACCGAACTCGGTGGGCGCGAGGGTCTCAAGCAGCCGGTCACGCAGCTGACGCAGCGATTCGGCATCGGTATGACCATGCAACTCGTCACGCAGCCGGGCCCGCAGTTCGCGCAGCAATTTGTGCTCCAGCAGCTTCGGAATGCGCGCCGGAGAGAGGGGCACGCCCTGCAGAGGGTCGGTCGGCAGATGGCTGGTCGGCACTGCCAGCAGCGCACGAATCCGCGCGGAGGTCTCCGGATCCGACGCCCTGAGTGTCTCTTCGGCGACCAGCAGATGCTGGAAATCGTGATCGGTCAGACGCCACGGCTGGTTTTCGCACTGCCCCCGCGCCCGATAATAACGGAATATCGGTTCGTCCGGGAACTGCCGCTCCCCGACCCGCGCATAGAGCGTCAGCATGGCATGGCGACGTGTAAGCGCCAGAGACTCACAGATCAACTGCAACTCCCCGCTTTCGAAGGGCAGACGCAATCCGGCGCGCAGCTGTCCGCTCAGCAGCGCCATCACCTCGCTGGTGGCATCCGATTGGGTGTGCCATGCCTGGGTGAGCACTCCGGCGATGGCAACCAGTTCCGACCGTTCCGCCGGCAAGGCATCGCAGCGGATCAGCTCGCGTCTGAATCCGTCGAGCATCAACGACGGAATTCGCAATGCCGCGCCTTCCAGAAAGGCCTTGACCGCATGCAGGCTCTTCTGATTCGCCTGGAGCCGCCCTTCGTCCAGCATCTCCTCGCCGCGCCGCGGGTCGCCCGCGAGAAACTCCAGCATCGCCGCCAGCAGGCCGACCGGTTGCGATCCTTCGCTGCTCAGCCGTTCGGCGCGGAACAGTTCTCGGCGCGCCACGGCGAAATGGCCATCGAGAATTCGTTTGCGGGCGTGTTGCAGATGGGCGCTCAGACGTTCGGAGAGAATGCCGTCGTGACCGGGATTGATTTTCTGGATGCGTCGCGCCACGCCGGAGGCCTTCTTGAAACTTCCTTTTTCCATGGCCGCGCGCATGGCGAGAGTCAGAACCGCCTCGTCATCGGGAAACAGATGTGCCGCCCGGTCTGCCAGGCGATGAAATGTCAGTCGGTCGCGGCCAAGGCGGTGGCGAATCTCCAGAATTTCCATCCAGGTTGGTTTGTGATTCGGATCGTACTCCAGGCTTTTCTCCAGCCATTGGAGGATCTTGGGCGTGTCGGGATG
>JADFZD010000038.1 GCA_015232705.1 Magnetococcales bacterium
CGCCGCCTTCGTGGGAGTCTTTTCCGTTTTTTGGAAACGACTCCCACATCTTGCACGCGGCCTGTTGGAAAACCACGTATCCCGTGATGGGTACGGTTTAACTTGCCCATATCATAATCAATGGCACCCCAAGAAGACCATCAAACCGCTCACGACTGCTGATTCAGGAGCATGCGATTCTCCTTGGAGCGGGTTTCGCCCACCGAGGAGACGCGGATGGCGGCCAGATCGGTCACCGGACACTTGTTCTCGCATACCCCGCAGCCAATGCAGAGTTCCGGTTGCACGAAAGGACGTTTCAAGGCGACCTTGCGTCCATCGCGGGCAATAACGCTGACCGATTCGTACCAGATCGCCTTGGGAGAGGTGGGACAGGTCTCCTCGCAGACGATACAGGGGACATCCATGGCCCATGGGAGGCAGCGTCCCCGGTCGAAGAAGGCGGTTCCGAGCCGTACCGGTTGGCTGAAGGGTGATGCGCCGACCTTTTCGGCCACGGAGAGAGGCCGGATCGCCGCCGTTGGGCAGACCTGACCGCAGAGCACGCAGTGGTGTTCGCAGTAACCGACCGAATTCATCAAGATCGGAGTCCAAAGCCCCTCGAAGCCAGCTTCGAGCAGGGCTGGTTGCAGCACGTTGGTGGGACAGACGCGCATGCACAATCCACATTTGATACAACGGGCCAGGAATTGCGCTTCGGGCAGGGAGCCAGGCGGACGGATCACCTCGGGTATCGGGGTGGAGCGTGCCGAAAGCGATCCCTGGGTCATCGGCACGGCCACGACCGAGGCCAGAGCGATTTCGACCACGCGACGGCGGTTGAGATCCAGGGGCTTGCCGATGGAACTCCGCGCCCCGGCCAAGCCGTAGTGCAACGCCTGAGTGCCGCACGCTTCGATGCAGTTCATGCAGAGGTGGCATTCGGTAACGCGCAAAGGCCCATCCGGATCGGCGGCACCCTGACAGGCACGCAGGCACTGCTTGCAGTGGTTGCAGCGATCCACGTCACGACGGATGCGCAAGATCGACCATGACGACAACATTCCCAGCAGCGCGCCGAGGGGACAAAGCGCGCGGCACCAGAAACGGGTGATGAAACGATTGGCAAGCAAAATGGCCAGCAGGATCAGACTGATCAGCACGCCTCCGTGAAACACGCTCTTCAGCGCGAAGAGTCCGCCTCCGGTCACCTGGTCCAGAGCCGGCAGCACGGAAAGGGAAAACGAGCGATAGATGAGGGCAATCGGATCGAGCAGCCCGATCTGCAACGCGCCGAAACCGGCAAAGATCACCAGGGTCACGAGCAGATAATACTTCAACCGATAGAGCGGGCGGTAGCGATTCTCCTCCCAACTTTCGACCGCGCGACGGCGGTTGAAAAGATGGCTCAACATCTGATTGAGGATCCCCAGTGGACAGATCCACGAACAGAAGAAACGTCCGAGAAACAGCGTGGGAATCAGAATCACCAAGGCAAAAGCCAACCCCTTGTAGAGGGTCTGACTGGTGAGAAAAGCGGAGAGCGCGGTCAAGGGATCGATCTGCAAAAACAGTCCCACCGCATACCCCTTGAGGCGCTCGAACTCGGCGCTCCACAAAAAGAAGGCGAAAAGCACCAGGAAAAACCCTGCGTAGATCCGCCGCACGCCTCGCAATCCACCCATCGCCGGTCTCCGTCACCCCACCTGAAACTGCGCAACATTCAGGTCGCGCCAGGATACCGATCCGAGTCCGCGCGCCTGGGCCAGAGCCAGAAAAGGCACGGCATCTGGCGTGAGTTCCAAAAAACCAAGGCAATAGCTGTCCAGGGCAACTTCATCCAGGGAAGCGATCACGGTCTCCTCGCGCACCACATCTGCCGGATTGCCGCCCGTCGGACCATTGCGTTTGAGCACCCGCGTGGCATCCATCACCGTGAGCGTCGGTCGGACAGCCGCAGCCAGATCGACGATGGAATCGTGGATCGCCTGATGCAACCGGTTGCGTTGTCCGCCGATCACCCCATACCAGTTCTTCATCGCCAGGGTGCAGCCGGAAAGCGAGTGGTGCTTGACGATCGGCAGGTTGATCACCTTGTCCACCTCATGGAAAAAACGCGCCACGGGCCAGACCTTCAACACCTTGCCACCCATATCGGTGGCGACGAAATCCTCCCGGCCCGGCAGACGCACATTGCCTCCGGCGTTCATGGTGGCCGCCTCGATGCCGGAGCGGGCGAAACATCGTTTGGGATCATTGAGCGACACATCGGTCACCCACACCGATTTCGCCCCGGCCTCACGGCAGATGCGCACCATTGCCTCGACCAACTCTGGACCGGTGTTGGCGGCCTGTTCCGGCTGTCGGTCCCAGCCGACATTCGGTTTCAGCAACACCCGGTCCCCCTTTTTAATGAACCGGCTCACGCCTCCAAGTTTATCGATGACCGCGCGGGTCATGGCATCGACCCTCTGTCCTCGGGCCACGGCCATCAGCGGATGGAGCGCATCCGGTGACACGCGGAAATCCTTAAGATGAACCGGTTTTATTTCCGGTTCACGTATCGGACGATCGCTGAAGGCCAGAATCCCCCCACCTGCGATGCCGACGGCCACCCCGGAGAGTCCGGCAACCCGGCGCAGAAAGGCGCGCCGGTCCATGGGCGGCTCGGTCTTCTCGATGATCGGGGAGGCTCTCCGTTTTTCGGCCATCTTATCGCACCTCTCCAGTTGCCAATGCCCCCGGCGGGGACAGCGAGGAGGCGGCTTTAGGTGCCCCCCTCTTCATGAATTGCTGCAAGGCAGGCCATGCCTCGTCCAGAGGCAGACCAAAGGCGCCGATCAACTGCTCGCCGGTCTGTAGAAAAAACCATTCGCCTTCATACGGGTCGCGCACCCGTTTGACCGTCAGCCCATTCTGTTCAACGGTTTCCACCGGTATCTCCTCCTGCCCCAGAAAGTCGATCAATCGCGTCTCGATCTCGCGACTCTCGATCTCCGATCCCCCTGCCTGAAAAGCCTGAAGGTTTGTCCCGTTCCAGGTAAAACTGCGCTCAACCACCTGGTTAAAGAAATCCAGACCACGATATTTCTCTTTGATGAAGCGGGTGGCATTCGGTGTACCGAACTCGGGAAATCGAAACCCGGCGACCTTGTCCCCTGCTCCCTTGCCAACTGCCGCGACCAAGCTTTTGGCCAACGGCTCCAGGGGAGCGGTGTCATCGAAGGCGGTCATCTTCACATAATAGGGTCCGACGATGAAACGCAAACCGCGCGGATCGCGAAAGCCCAGGTCGCCGATGCCGGCCTCCGGGCTATCGTTGTTGCCCTCGCCGGTCAGCACGCCGAAGGCAAAGAGCGGCTTGCCCATATCGTAGAGATCCACCACCACGCGCGGTTTGGCGGTGGCACCCGTATCGCCGTATTCGCCGACCAGCAGCGACTTGAAGCCCGCCGACAGGTAATACTCGGCATGGCCATTGACATACTCATGAAGATTCTCTTTCTGAAAGCGTTGAAACTCACCCTGACGGCTCAGGCCTGCCGACTGCTCCGGAAACAGGCTCATCAAGGGGGAGAGGCGCGCACCAGCCTTCTTGAAATCCAGGAGACCGGGGTCATAGCGTTGTCCATCCTGATAGATGAGCAAGCCGATCACGGGCAGCAGGCCGAGCAGGAGGAGACGTACGCGGCGCGTGGCGGGGTGGAGGCAGGGCATCGGAGAGTCGGACATGGGGCAAATCCACGTTATGATTCAAAGACCCCACAGTGAACGGGGTCCAGGGGTCCATGGCCCCTGGCAGGGTTCGGGGAAAATCCCAAAAATTTTTAATTTTTAAATTTGACTAGTTACTTTAATTTTTTATCTTGTTTGTTTTGTTGTTGATTTTGATTTCCACGCGCATTGCACATAAGCGATTTTTCACGTCTCTTGCGAAAAATCGCGCAAGCGCGCACTTATATGTGCCCCTGGTCGTTTCCGTTTTTTGGAAACGACCAGGGTACATGGTTCGCGGCAGCATAACCGCATGCGGTGGCCTGTTCTCTTGGGCCATGTCCGCGAGATCGTTTTGCCAAAGGCGCAAAACGATCTCGCAGCCAAGGCTGGCGCGAAAATTTTTTTCACAAAAAACGTGACAAAATCTTTCATTGAAAGACACGCCCAAACCGCACCCATCACGGGATACGTCGTTTTCCAACAGGCCGCGTGCAAGATGTGGGAGTCGTTTCCAAAAAACGGAAACGACTCCCACGAAGGCGGCGCGCAGCGCATTTTTCGCAAAAGGCGCGAAAAATGCTTTTTTTTTGAAGAGCGCGCTAAAGTCAAAATCAAAACCTTGGGAGATGAATCTCCCAAACCCTCTATTTTTTACCAGTAAAAACGACACTTTCCAAGCTGGGTGCAATTTAAAATCCCGGAGGCTCTGCCTCCGGACCTCCATCGGGGATCGAGCCGATCCCCCTCATCCTCCCTTGCCGCGCCTGCCCTTTTTCAAACTCACCTCAGCCCGCCCCAACTCCCGCCCCAGATACAGCGCATGCCCAATATCCGAAAGCGCACAATCACGGACCAGCTGCCGCTCCAATACCTCGGCACTCGCACCACGGTATCGGTGCAACCTCTGCCCCTCGAATCGATGCTCAACCACGATCTCCCCAACCTCATGATCCACCGAAATCACAAAATCCCCATGCGGGTCCTGCCGAAAACCATCTCCGGCATCCCACTCCCGATTGCGGAAATCATACAGCGCCCTGGCACGCTCCAAACCACCTCCACCCGGATCGATGCTGATCGAATGACTGATCACCGTCAACGCCCCCGGTTGCAAACCACTCGCCTCCGCCAAAAAAATTTGAATGGACAACAACCCGTGGACATTCATTAACCAAGCCTGCAACGCATTGTGCGTGCGAAATTGCGCCGTCAGAGTCAACACCCCCTCAAACCGACGCGCAAACAACGAAACCAGACAAGGATGACCCGACGCCTCAGACAACAGATCCCGCCCTGTATCCCATAAAGCAATGAACCCATGCCGCGAATCCGGATCCTGGCGCAGTTTCTCACCCACCCTGGCAAGAGCATCCTGATCGCTCAACCCGAAATGACCTCGTAACCGGTTTCCATAGCCATAGTGCTGATCCGGCGGCAAAGCGGGATCCAGGATCGCCTTCCGGTAACGCATGAACTGCTCGGGATCAAAACCATGTTCACGCAAAACAGCATCGGACTCAAAAACCGGCTCACGAATTACCGCCTTGATATTCTGCAACTCCAACCGCTCGCCCTTGCCACTCAACGCCACCCGATGGCCAAAACGATAGAGTCGGTGGATCACCTCTTTCCAGGCCAGCAGGGGCGTATCGGCCACGATCTGATGCGCGCGCGGATCCGAAGGAAAGCGCGTCACCTCGAAGGTCGGCATGGCCACCTCGCGACGCGGCAGGGTCACCGACTCAAAAGGATTCAAGGTAGCAAAGAAACTTCGGATACTCTCATCGCTTTCCTTCTCACCTGGCTTGCCCAGATCGACCAGACACAAACGCCCTAAAAAATCCTCGGGTTGCACCCCATCATCCAACTTGTGGTTGGTGCCGACGATCCGATGGGTGACGCGCCCCAGAAGAAGCGTTTTTTCCAATCCTCGGGCAAAAAAACCCGTGAGACTCTCCCGCGATCCCCCCAGATCCACCCCCAACAGGCCAAGATGACGAATCTGCGGGTTATACAGCAGATTGCGCAACATCTCAGGCAATCCCTCGCCATACAAGGTGCCGATCACCGCAATCCGTGAAGAGTCCTCCCCCAGATCCACCCCCAGACGCACCAGATGGTCACGCACCACCCGCACCGGCGACCACAGGGTGACAATCCCCACATCCCCATGCGGATTCACGATCGTCAAGCGCTCCCGATAATGCAAGGGCATAAACAGCATCGACCCAGACCTCAACGCCAAAGCAAATTCGCCCGTCACAAACATCCCGGCCAACACGACCCACATGTCCGGGACGTCCTCAATGATTCCATAATAGTAACGATTCAGCATCCCCAACAGCCAGCGGGGACCAGGGGCCGATGGCTCCTGGTGGGATCCAAGGGCAACGCCCTTGAGACCCTATTTTTTTTGTGATTTTGCCTTTCCGGCGCTTTTTGCGATGGTTCAATTTGGATTCCGGGGGCTTACGCAACCAACAGATCCAAGAGCGAATGTAATAGCCGTTTCCCACGCACCTTTACGACTGGCAGTGTGGACACTCCGTACCGTCAGGCCATCTTAAAGGCTCGAACAGTCGCATAGCATTGTTCGTTACTGACTCATTGTTGTATGTTACTAATCCGTGCGTAAGTAACCGACTTAAACCCCGATATACCGGAGGTCTGGGTGACGGAAAAACCCCTTGACCTTCGCAGGCAGTTTCTGAAGGGAGCGCAACATTGAAATGACGCAAGCCTTCAAATGGTCTGGTCCTGCGATGGGGGTTTTACCGATTCCATGATGCTTGAGATGGTTCCAGACCAGTTCCGCAGGGTTGAGTTGTGGAGAATAAGGTGGCTGAAAGAACAGTCGCAGCTTCCCATTTGTAGATTCCACGAACTGGCGCACCTTGGTGGAACGATGGACGGGATGATTGTCCAGGACCAAAAAGATGGGCCGCTCGGCATTGTGAATCAATCGCTGCAAAAAGGTGATGAACTGATCAGCGTCCATCTTGCTCTCGAAGGCCATGAAACGTAACGAACCACGGCCATCAATGGCAGAAACCACGTTGACCTTGAATCGAGCGCCTGTGGTTTCGACTACCGGGGTTTGACCAATCGGCGCCCATGTGGTACCGGAATGATAGTCGCTCCGAACCGATGATTCATCACCAAAGTACAGATCAGCATTCGCTTTTTTGGCCATCTCCTGAATCTCTGGAAGGGTCTTGGTGGTCCATTCATCCACCAGCACCGGATCTCTTTGCCAAGCCCGGCGAACGGGCCTTTGCGGAGTCAACCCGAGAGTCCTTAGAAGTCGCCCCACGGCGACTTCGCTCAACGTGATGCCCAACTCCCGACGAATCAATTCACGTACCATGCCCCGCGTCCACAGCGCGAAGGGAAAACGAAGCTGCAAAGGATTGGTGCCCACGACCGTGCGGTAGAGCCAAGCCATCTGGGCTCCAGTCACCTTTCTGGGACGACCAGGAATGACCTTAGCCTTGAGTGCATCCCAACCACCCTCGCGGAATTTGGACAGCCACTCGTAAATGCGTGGCTTGGTGAATCCAAGCGCCTTGATCACGCTCTCTGGGGATTCACCGTCCAAAACGCGTTGCACTGCCCGGATGCGCAATTGCTCCAGGGTCTTGTGATCCAGTTTGCGACCATCGAACGTTTCCATGCAAAACAGGTTAACACAGATCGCTTACTTTTGCACGGATTAGTACCCTTTTACCCTGGCGCATAGCGCCATGGAATTGATTTGGATGTGGACGTTGCCCGCCACCCTGGAGGGAGGTGAGAGGACGGCTCGCGTAGCGGGAAGCCGTCCGAGAGCCGCCCGCAAGGGTGGCGGGCGTGGGAGCCACGAGGGGGCGCAGCCCCCTCGTGCGGATTCCAAAGGCGGAGCCTTTGGTCGCGACATTTTGTCCAATGATTTATCTTTTATTTGTCCGCACCGCCCGGTCTGGAGTGGCGGATATACCCAAAATGAAAAATATTTCGTGGCCTGACCAAAAATCCGGGCAGCTCCCCGCATAGATCCGGGCATGGCGGCACACACGCTGCCCCGAATACCAAAGGCCACTCACCCCATTCCATTGGAGAAAAAAAACATGAACACCCGGCACACACCACGCAACTGGACCCTCGGCTTGTGGGCACTCTGGCTCGTCATGTCCGGAATCCTCCCCGGCCTGGCCTGGGCCGATGTTCCGCCCGCCAGCAGCATCCCGGTGCTGGTCATGGGCGAAGATGGCAACAAGGATACCATCAGCCGCGACAGCAACATCTTCCGCCGGGTGTTGGGCGAGCTGAAAACCTCCATGGCCCGACACGGCTTCCGCATGCTCGATGAAGAGATGCTGGCCGTGGATCTCAACTGGCAGATCACCGCGCGCCGTCCCAAAACCGAACTGATCCAGGCCTCCAAACTGGCCAATGCCAAGGGGGACTCCCGCTACAACCACCGGGCCATGGTGCTGTTCTCGATCTTCGCCTCCAAAAAGGAGCTGAACGCCGCCACCGAACTGCACACCCGCATCGAGGGCGAAATCTACGATGCCCTCACCCGCCAGTTCGTGGGACGCTTCGAGTTTCCCAACGCCGTCTACCCGGCGGCCAAAGATTGCAACGAGGTGTGCATCAACAACACCGTCGGCGACAAGTCCCGAGAGATCGCCATGAATCTGGGCGATGTGCTTGGTAAGATGCTCGCCTTCCTGCAACCCCAACCCATGATCGCGGCATCCCAGACCATGGTTGCCACGCCGCAACAGCAACAACCGGTGGCCGCCAAACCAACCCCCGCGACCAGCGCCCCGGCAACGGTGAAAACCAAGGGCAACGAGGTGCCGCTCTCCCAGCCGCCAGCCCCTTCCACCGCTACCCATATCATGATGACCACCTATGGCGTCACCTTCAAACGGTTCAATAGCGCGGAGATCCTCTCGATTATTGGGGTGATGACCTCGGAATTCCCCGGCTTCTCCTCCACCAACATCATCGAACAGGCGTCTGCCCTGCAAAAGTATGATTACGTGACCACCGCGACCTCGGCCAAAATGGTCGAATGGCTCAACATCCTCCTGATGGATCTCGGGCTGACCGACAAGAACGTGGTGATCCAGGTCGAAGGCAACCAGATCACCATCGACAAGATCACCCCAACCCCCCACCCTGCCGCCAACCGCCAGGGACCGCGTTTCAAGTAATCCCTTTCCCATCCCCAACCCACCCGGTCCGCTTCATGCCCCATTGCCAAACAGCTTGGCAATGGGGCCGAAGGCCTCCTTTTCGGATACTTTGGGGGGCGTATCACGAAAATTGCCGTGGCATGAGGATGCTCAGGAGGGTAGAATGAAACCGACCTTCATCCCCTGAACCGGTCGCTTAGTGGCCGGTTCGCTCCTTTCGACCCTGAAACGGTGTCAAGCGTGAGTCCGGAAATCGTTCAACGCATTGCGGATCGTCTGCAAGCCCGGGACAAACGGTTTATCTCCCGGAACGAGTTCTTCAAAATGATTGGCGCAGCTTTGACGCGTTCACTCGGAGTCTCACCGAGCGATTCCGTGTCTGTGCTAAGTTCGGCGTTGCAGAGCCATTGCGGAGACGCCTTCCGCGTGGTCCAGGGGGGACGCACCCTCTATGTGGCCATGAATCTGCCGGACGAGGCCTTTTTGCTCGACAAGGCCAGATGCTTGACCACCTTCACCCCCGCGCAACTGGCTTTGAACCTGCCCATGCCCAAGGCGCGCGTCGCCCCGGCCTTGACGCGGCTTCTGGAGTCCGGCGAGATCCTCTGCATCGGGTTGAAGGCTGATTTTACGCCGATCTTGCGTCTGTCCGGATCCGGCAAGCCTGGTGTATTCCTCCCTGAACGCGCCACACCGAACAACCCTGCGAACTCCGATACAGAAGACGAGACCGCCTTGCATCGGGCCTTTCTGCAGATCGGCCAGGGTCGGAACTTCGTGGCCATCCATCGTCTGCGCGCCCATCTCGGCTGGGAGCGGCAGCGCTTTGACCAGACCGTGTTGCGTTTGCAATCTGCCGAACGGATCCTGTTGAACATGGGGGATCCGACCCGTCTGACCCGCGCCGAATTGGATGGGGCCTATAAGGATCGCAACGGTATGCGTTATCTCACCCTCAACTGGCTGGAGTCCCAGCCATGAAGGCCGAACGCCTCCGCGAACGACTGATCCGCGACAATCCCCTGGCCTCGGTGGCCGCCGGTTCCCCCTGGGAACGGGTCGGGGTGGATGTGCCAGCCATCAACCGCATCCCCTTTGAAGGGGTGATGCGACTGTTCCAGCAGATCGGACGGACCCCCGGCGAACCGTTGGCGGCTCTGATTCTCGGCGAGGTCGGCAACGGCAAAAGCCATCTGCTGGCCCGGCTGCGCCAATTCTGTCAACAGGGCCAACAGGCCGGGGCCTTTGTCCTGGTGACGCCACCGGAGAATGGCGCCACCCCGTTTCGTTATCTTCTGCGGGAGATTGCCGACTGTCTGCGCCATCCTCCCGAAGAGACTGAGCAACTCTCATCCTGGCACCATCTGGCCGCAAGATTGATCAGCGAGAGCCAGGATCGGAACCAGTC
>JADFZD010000039.1 GCA_015232705.1 Magnetococcales bacterium
CGGGCGCAACGAGGGGCTTGTTGGCGCTCATCTGCTTGAAGCCGTTGTCCCAATAGGCCAGGCCCAGGATCTTCTTGTCGGTGAGCTTTGCCAGCAGCCGCTGTCCGACCGGACCCTCGGTGACCTTGTGCAACTGGTAATAATTGTCGAAAAGAAACGGCAGATCGAAAACCTCGAACTCCTTGACCCCCAGCGGACCGAACTTGGCCAGGGAGGGGGCGAGCATCTGCACCGCGCCCATCTGCAGGGCTTCCAGCTCCTCCTTGTCCTTGAAGAGCTGGCTGTTGGGATAGACTTCGACCTTGACCAGATCCTTGGTGTAGCGGGCGGCCAGTTCCGCGAATTTGTCAGCCGCCTTGCCCTTGGGGGTATCCTTGGCCACCACATGGCTGAATTTGATGATAATCTGATCTCCAGCCCAAGCCTCGACGCCGAGGGCGACCCAGGCCATGGCCATGATTCCAATGCCGATGCGCCAGATTTTCATAGTGGTTTGCTCCTCCATACAGGGGGGAATATAAATTTCAACATGGCAAGCATAAAGGAAAGTTGGCGCGCGTCAAGGTATGCGGCTCAATCCCGCAATTCCCGTCCGGTCAAACGCAAAAAGACATCCTCCAGGCTGGCCGGACGGGAGAGGCAGACCAGATCATGGCGACCGCGCAGACGGGAGATCACCTCCGCGCCATCGTCGCTGTGACAGTGCAGGGCATCCCCAACCTGCTCCATGCGTCCGGGCAGGTGGGAAAAGGTCTCTGGATCGAGCGACGCGCCGCTGGCGCGGATCTCCACCACCTCGGGTTCGACGTAGGCCCGAATCAGCGCCCCCGGAGAGTCCATGGCCAGGATGCGGCCCTGATCGATGATCATCAGCCGGTCGCAGAGCCGTGCCGCCTCTTCCATATAGTGGGTGGTGAGAAAAAGGGTCGTGCCTTGATTTTTCAATGCGGTGAGTCGCAGCCAGATCAGATGGCGCGCCTGGGGATCGAGTCCGGTGGTCGGTTCATCGAGGATGAGGAGTTCGGGTTGATTCACCAAAGCGCGCGCGATCACCAGTCGCCGTTTCATCCCGCCGGAAAGGGTGCGCACCGCCTGATCGCGCCGTTCGGAGAGTTGGGCGAACTCCAGCAATGGATCCACCCGCGCATGCGCCTCCCGGTCCGAAAGGCCGAAGTAGCGACCATAAACCAGAAGATTTTCCGCCACGGTCAGGTCATCGTCGAGGTTGTCCTCCTGGGGGACCACACCCATGCGACGATGTGCCTCACCCCTCTGCTGGTCGGCGTGGCGCTCGAACAAAAGCAGCTCTCCCCCTTCCAGCGGGGTGAGGCCGGTGATCAGGCGCAAGGTGGTGGTTTTGCCGGCGCCGTTGGGCCCCAGCATGCCAAAACACTCCCCGGCGCGCACCTCGAAGTCGATATCCGCGACCACGGCGCGACCTTGATACCTTTTTTGCAAATTTTTGGCCCGAATCAATGCCCGCATCATGGTTTGAAGTTTCATCCGCGCCTGATTTATGAAAAAATGAAATCCCTTCGTGCGAAAAGCTCTTGCAAGAAGGATCCTCCGGTGAGGCTGAAGGTGACAGCCCCCATCCAGTCCGTTTCAACTCGAAAGTTATGCAACAACCCATGGGAGGCGTGCAATGGCCAACGTCTTGGAGCGCGGCGCTTCGCATCGTTTGCTGACCAGCGCACAGATGCGCGAGACGGACCGTCGCACCATCGAGCAGCTCGGTCTGCCGGGAGTGGTGCTGATGGAGAATGCCGGGGCTGCCGCATGCGCCATCCTGATGGCACGTGTGCCGGAGTGGAGCGAGCGGGTGGTGGTGATTCTGGCCGGCACGGGCAACAACGGTGGCGACGGCTTCGTGATGGCGCGTCGTCTGCTCCAGGCCGGAGGACGGGTGGTGGTCCTGCTTTTGGGACACGGCGCGGATCTGAAGGGGGATGCGCGCATCCACCATGGGGTTTTCGTGGGTCTGGGCGGCGTGGTGCGTGAACTGCTCCCCGGCGCGGAGGTGGCCGGCGTGCTCCATCCATTGCTGCTTCATTGCAGCGTGGTGGTGGATGCCCTCTTCGGCACCGGTCTGACCCGCCCGATCGATGGGTTGGCTGCCGAATTGATCCGTCTGGTGGCGCGCAGCGGCAAATCGGTTCTGGCGGTCGATATCCCCTCCGGGGTGTGCGCGGACAGCGGACGCATCCTGGGATGCGCCCTTCCAGCACGCTGGACCGTCACCTTCGCTGCGGAAAAGCGTGGCCACCGCTTGTATCCGGGTGCGGCGCTCACCGGTGAGCTGATCGTGGCGCCCATCGGCATTCCCATGAGTTTCTTGAACATTCCCGAGCATGACGTAGCGCTCAACGACACCGACGATCTGCTGATTCCCAAGCGCCATCCCGATGCCCACAAGGGGGATTGCGGTCGTCTGCTGGTTGTGGCGGGCGGAATCGGCATGGAGGGGGCGGCGATTCTGGTGGCTCAGGGCGCGGCGCGGGTGGGCGCGGGATTGATCACCGTGGCCACGCCGGCAGCGGCGCAATCGGTGGTCACTGCCGGCCTGACCGAGGCCATGACCCTGCCATTGCCCTTGCGCGCCTCGGGAGAACCTCTGCTGGAGAAAATCACCAAGGGCCGTTTCCAGCCCGATGTGCTGGCCATCGGACCGGGACTTGGGGAGAACGAGCAAACCTGGGAGCTGGTTGCCGAATTGATGGCCTGGAAGGAGTTGCCCACGCTGCTGGATGCCGATGCCTTGAACGTGCTTGCGGGTCAGGGGGAGCGGATTCGTCAGTGGGGAATCGGGCGGCGCGCACCGCTGATTCTCACGCCGCATCCGGGGGAGATGGCCCGTTTGTGGGGCATGAGCATAGCCGATGTCCAGGGTGACCGGCTGGCCATCGCGCGTCGCACGGCCCGCGACTGGGGGGTATGGGTGCTGCTCAAGGGCGCCGGTTCGGTGATCGCCGCACCCGATGGTCGCGCCTGGATCAACGCCACGGGCAATCCCGGACTGGCCGCTGGCGGCAGTGGGGATCTTCTGACCGGAGTCATTGCCGGACTGCTCGCCCAGAACTGGCCGGTCGAATGCGCCGTGCGTGTCGCGGTTTGGCTGCATGGCGCGGCGGCGGACGCCTGCGCCGCCGAACAAGGCATGATCGGCATGCTGGCCGGAGATCTGTTGCCCCATGTGCGCCGACTGCGCAACGGTCTGGGTTGATCCCCATGGTTGATTCCCTGGAGTGCCCTTCGGAAGTTCCACGATAAATGGGCTCGGATAAAACAAGGATGGAACGGCGACCTTTCGGCAAGACCGGCCTGGATGTCTCGGTGCTCACCCTCGGAACCATGCGTCTGTTGCACGGTTGGGACGCCCCCCACGATCATCTGCCGGACGACAGTCTGGAATCGACCCATCGCATTGTCTCTGCCGCCCTGTCCGCCGGAATCAACCTGATCGAATCCGCGCGCGGCTATGGCAAGAGCGAACGGCTGCTCGGTGCGGTTTTGCCGCAGATCGGGATTCCCCGTGCGCACTATCGGATCATGACCAAAGCTCCGCCTGCCCCGACTGCCCGGGAGATGCGTCAGTGGATCGACGACTCGCTCACCCGTCTCGGGATCGACACAATCGACCTGTTCGCCCTGCACGGACTCAATCGTGAAGAGCATCTCGCGGCGCTCGACGTGCGCAATGGGGTCTTGACCGCCCTTCGTCAGGCTCAGGACGAGGGGCTGATCGGCGCCATCGGCTTTTCCGGCCATGCCGCCCCGCCGTTGCTGCTCCGCATCCTTGCCACCGGCCATTTCGATTTCGTCAATCTCCACTACTACCGGTTCCGGCGCGCCAACCATGCTGCCGTCGCCTTGGCCCAAGCCTTGGGCATGGGGGTGTTGATCATTTCTCCCAACGACAAGGGGGGGCGGCTTTACGAGCCTCCGGAGAAATTGCGTACCTTGTGCGCACCGCTGCATCCAGCGCAATTCAACGAACGCTGGTTGTTGGCCCAAAGTGGGATTCACACCTTGAGCATCGGTCTGAGCGAGCCGGAGCAGTTGCCCTTGCATCTGGAGGGGTTGCGCGCCACTCCGGCCTGGGGCCAGGACGAGCAGGAGATCGCCTGGCGTCTGGAGGCAGAGGAATCCCGTTCTTCGTTGCGCGATTGCGGCCAGAATTGTTTTGATTGTCTGCCCTGTCCCCAGGGAATCGAGATCCCGGAGATCCTGCGCATGGATCATTTGATTCACTGTTTTGACATGGCTCATTTTGCCCGCTATCGTTATGGTATGATGCGACCCGGAGACCACTGGGTGCCAGGGGCAAGGCTGTCGTGTTGTGACCGTTGCGGTGCCTGTCTGCCGCGCTGTCCGCGTGCTCTGCCGATTCCCGAACTGTTGGCCGGCGCGCAACGTCGCATGGATCCGGGGTGAAATCACCATGACAGACAAAATTCACGAAGCGCCTGTTTCCGGGATACGTTCCATTGTGGCTCAACGAGGGAGTAACGCCATGGCCGTTGTGATCCGTGCAAACCATAAAAAGCTCTCTTTCAAATGGCTACGTTTTCCGTTGACTGGAATCGAGGCATTGGATCATGAGCATCAGGTGCTCTTGGCGTCCTTGAACGTCTTGAAAGATCTGTTGGCCGAGGGGTGTGATCCACGCATTGTCGAAGAGCGGTTGAGGAATCTCGGGAGTTGGTTTGATCGGCATTTCCGGGATGAAGAGCAGCGTATGGGGTTGAGCGCCTATCCAGAGGCGGAGGCGCATGTGGAGGCGCATCGTCAGTTTCTGGTGGGAGGGTTGCTTCAGACCACTTTGGATGCCGAAGGGCAGGAGGGGTTTGACATAGATGCGCTATTTACCTGGGAAGCGCAGCATATCAATCAATTCGATCGACCTATGGCGGAGTTCATTCACGCACAGGATGGAAACGGACGGGGAACGTATAGGAACGGATAGGAACGGATGGGAACGGATGAGAACGGATGGGGGCCAGGGACCCATGGCCCCTGATCGGGTGCGGGGCGAAGCTCTGAGGTTTTGATTTCTTTCTTTTTTCTTTCCTCTCTTTATCTTTTGATCTTTTCTTGATTCGTTTCGCGCGTTTTACACGATAAGCGATTGCTGGCGGGTTCTTGCGAAAAATCGCGCAAGCGCACGCATACAAAAAAATAAAACGTCAAAAAAGTCGAAAAATCAAAACCTCGGAGGCTCCGCCTCCGCCCCTCCGCCGGGGACCTTCGGCCCCCGGTCCCCCGCGAGTTGGCACCCCTACCCCACCGCCGCAAACCGCTCGATCATCTCCAACAACTGCCTCTTCTTGAGCGGCTTGGCCAAATGGGCATCACAACCAGCCTCCAAACATTGGGCCACATCCTCCTGCATGGCATGCGCCGTCAACGCCACAATCGGCACGGAAGCCAACCCCTGCTGCTGCTCGAACCGCCGCCAGGAACGGGTCGCCGTATACCCGTCCATCACCGGCATGCGCACATCCATGAACACCAAATCAAAACGCTGACGCCGCATCGCCTCCAAAGCCAACAAGCCATTCTCGGCCATATGCAACTCAATGGACAATCCGGCCAGATAAGCCTCGACAAGAATTCGATTCTCCTCCGAATCGTCCACCAACAAAATGCGTCGTGGCGATTCTCCAACCGCTTCCTTGCACTCCAAACCCAACCGCTCACGCGCCTCATCCAACCCCAACGCATGACACACCGAGCGAATCAAATCCGCACGACGCACCGGCTTGATCAGATAATGACTCACCCCCAATGCCTGATAACGATGCATCTCCGCATCACGATGCGACGAGTTGAGCATCAGAATCGGCAAAACCGCCTGATTCGCAGCCCGCCAACACTCGGCCATCTGCGGACCATCCAAGGTCGGCATGTTGACATCCAACAATACCAATCGGTAAGGACGCTGCTGCGCCTGAGCCTCCTCCAGCATGTGCAGTGCCTTCAAACCATCCTCGGCCTCGTCCACCTCGGCATGCACCATCTCCATATACTCGCGAAAGACCAGACGATTCTCTTCGTGATCATCCACGACCAGCAACCGAACGCCGCGCAACTCCGGCAAAGGCGTTCCGACTTGCGCTTCACAAGGCAGAAAAGGAATCGTACAGGTAAAGGTCGCCCCCTCTCCGGCCCGACTTTCCACCTGAATCATGCCACCCATCTTCGCCACCAACTGCTTGACGATCGCCAATCCAAGACCCGTACCCCCGAATCGCCGCGTGATGGAGGTGTCCGCCTGCACGAAATTGTCAAAAATCTGCGCCAGACGATCCCTGGGAATGCCAATCCCAGTATCGCTCACCTGAAAACCAATCCAAACCCGCTCATCGCCATACGCCTCCTCGGGCGGCGACACACGCCTGGCTTCAAGCCGGATGAAACCCCGTTCCGTAAACTTCACGGCATTGCTCAGAAGATTCAAGAAGATCTGCCGCAAACGGGTCGGATCACCTGTCAACCACTCCGGAACAGAAGGGTGAATGTGCTGAATCCATTGCAAACCCTTGGCACTGATCCGCATCGCCATGATGTCGCCGACCACATTCACCTGCTCGGCCAACTCAAATGGAATGGTCTCCAGTGTGAGTTGACCCGCCTCGATCTTGGCCAGATCCAGAACATCGTTGATGATCCCGAGAAGATTCTCCCCGGCGGATCGGAATACCTGAACGAACTTGCGCTGTCCGGGTTGCAACTCGCTCTCCCACAACAGATCCGCCATGCCCAGAATGGCATTCATCGGCGTGCGAATCTCATGGCTCATGTTGGCCAGAAAATCGCTCTTGGCCAGATTGGCGGCCTCGGCGGCATTCTTGGCCTGCAGCAACTCCTCCTCCATGCGCTTACGGTCGCTGATGTCCCGATTGCTGGCACGCCGTCCAAGATATTCACCCTGCGCCCCATAGACCGGACGACATCCATGACTGATCCAACAGATCGATCCGTCTGGCCGGATGATCCGAAAATCAATATTGCCCGCCTCCGAACTCTCCAACAACGCACGATGGGCGGACATCAACGCCATATCCTCGGGATGGATGATCGCCATCAACAGACTGGGATCGTCCATGAACCGTTGGGCCGAATAGCCGGTGATGCTCTCGCAGGAGGGGGACATGAAGACGATCCGCGTCTCGTGATCCACCCAATACTCCCAGTCATAGGTGAAATCCAACACCGTGCGGAACATCTGCTCGCTGCGACGCAAACGCTCCTCGGCCTGCTTGCGCTCGGTGATCTCCCGCCAGGCCACCAGCAACGCACGCCGATCCTCCAGATGAATCAGTGAGATGGTCACCTCGACCCAGAACGCTTCCCCATCCAGCCGTTGATGCACCCATTCAAAACGATGGTGTCCACACTCCTGACACTCCTGGATGATCCGGGCAGCGGCCTCGCGTGAGGTCTGTCCATCCGGCTGGCATGAGGGCGAGAGCTGATCCGCCCTCTGTCCAAGAATCTGCGCACAGGTGCCATGCAGCATCCGTTCGGCAGCCCCGTTGCAATCCGAGATGATTCCCCCATCCAATTCCATGATCAGGTAGGCATCCGGCGAGTTGTCAAAAAGCAGTTGATAGCGCTTTTTCACCCGCTGCAACGCCTGTTCCTGTTCTTGCAATGCCTGCTCAATCGCCAACCGTTCGGTGACATCGGTGCAAGAGCCGATGAACCCGGCAAAATTTCCCTGTTCATCAAGGCGAGGCGCCCCATTGTCCATCAACCAGCGCCACGCTCCGTCATGACGCCGCAGCCGATAGATCATCGAGAAGGATTCACGACGCTGGAAATGGGCGGTATAGATCGACATACAACTCTCTCGATCATCCGGATGAACGTTCGCAATCCAACCATCGCCAGTCTCCTGCTCCAGGGTACGCCCGGTGAACGCCAGCCAACGTTGATTGAACCAGTCGCAGTTCATGTCCAGACCCGCCATCCAGATCAACACCGGTGCGGAGTTGGCCACGACCCGGAAACGGGCCTCGCTCTCCTCCAGACGGAAACGCAGCTCGCGAATCGTGGTGATGTTTTCGATGGCCGCAGCCATGAAATCCGGTTCACCCTCCACACCTGGAATCAGGCTGACGTTCAGACGACCCCACACCTCCCCGCCTTCAAGGGTCCGGTAACGCTTTTCCAACTGATAGGTCAGAATACGGTGGTCGCGCAATTTCTCGATGCAACGCTGGTTGACCTCCATGTCGTCGGGATGGGAAAATTCGGCAATGAGCCTCCCGCGCAATGCCTCCGGGGAGGGGTAACCGAGCATGCTGGCAAAGGCCTGGTTGGCTTCTAGAATGCGCGACTCGCGTGGATCGGCCCGTACCAGTCCGATGCCCGCATGATCGAACATGGCGCGGAATTTGGCTTCGCTGATACGCAAAGCCTCGCTGGCCTGTTGCTGTTCGGAGAGACGCCGCCGGACCGAATGGTAATAGAGCAGCAACAAACCAAGCATGACCCCGAGAAAAAGGCCATGGGCCGTCTGGATGCGCCGGATGGCGGAAGCCTCGTTTTCCCGATAAGTTCGCAGCGGCAGGCGCACGCCGGTCCCGCCACGCACATCCCCCTCCTTGTAGCCTTGCTGGGCATGGCACTTCAAGCATCCCTTCTGGGTGATCATCGGACGGATCATGCGCAACATGGCGTCCACACCCTCTCCCACGATGCCCACGACTTCGCTCTGACCCTGTGCGAAGCTCCGCAAGGCTTCGGACTCCCACGCATCCGGGAAGTTGTCGGGATTGAGCGGCCTGTCGGAGACCAATCGCCCCTGGACGCCGTAGAGTTCGGAAAACTCTCCCATCAACTGGCGTATCAGATAGGCCGGATTCATCAGGGTGAGACGACGACCGGAGGGGGTGACGATATCCCGTTCCGGAATATGGGCCAGGTTGGGATTGGGAGGGGTGCGATCATCCACGGGAACGTAGACGCCACCATGACGGGTGGACCACTGACGCAAGGCAAGATCTTTGGAGAAGTGGGCGCGGGCGGTGTTGATGGCCAACTCCAGGTTCTGGCGACGCACATCCTGGATCGAGACGTAAAGAGAACAGGCGGTACCTATGATCATCAGAAAACCGAGCATTACCACCCAAGAGGTAATACTCCCGCGTAGACGATCCATAATTCCGGACTTAACGACTCGCTCAATGGGTAATATCATGTTTCACGCTCCCCATGGGCATCCAATGCCATGCTCGAAGTCGTCACTGATGCGCACCAGATGAGTCGCCTCACTCCGGACGACACTCCCGATCGACCAAGAGTTCCAGGCAAGTATGCTCGGTCGCTGAATAATTTGCAAGATCGATAAAGGTTTGTTCATGCTGAATCGCAGAGTGAAAAGCACCGCACCCCCCACGCATGCACATGGGTGGCTAATGGCCGGGCGACCCGGACGCGGTGGCTCTCAGCCGTGCCACAACAGCCGCTGACCGCGCCCCAGCGCCAGACTGCCGATCATCGCCGCGCGCAACCAGGCGCGCCCGTGGGTGACTGCCGCCTCCAGCGTCATGCCCTGAGCCAGACCCGTGGCAATGGCCGAAGCCAGGGTACAACCCGTCCCATGAAAGCCCGGTCCGGGCAGACGCGCATCCTCGAACCAGCCGCACCCGGCATCGCTCTCCAGCCAGTCGCGAACCGCCCCCCCCTCCAGATGCCCCCCCTTGACCAGCACCGCCTGCGCCCCGAACCCGCGCAACGCACGCGCCGCCGCCTGCATCTGCGCCGGGGTGCGCACCTCCAGACCGGTCAATGCTGCCGCCTCCGGGAGATTCGGGGTCAGGAGTGTGACGCGCGGCAAAAGTCTCTCTCGATAGCAGGCCAACCCCCCGGCTTCCAAAAGAATTCCCCCGCCGGTACCAGCCAACACCGGGTCGGCCACCAGAGGCAGTTCGGGATACGCTGCCAGCACCTCGACCACCGCCTGAACGATGGACTGGTTGGCCAACATGCCGAGCTTGACGCAATCGGCGCCGATATCCGAAAGACAGGCGCGCAACTGTTCGGCCACCAGCTCCGGTTCCAGAGGCACCACGCGCGACACCGCGCAGGTCTGTTGTACCGTGATCGCGGTGACCACGGTCATGGCATACCCCCCCAGGGCGGTCACCACCTTCAGATCGGCCTGCAATCCGGCTCCTGCTACCGGATCCGAACCCGCCACGATC
>JADFZD010000003.1 GCA_015232705.1 Magnetococcales bacterium
AAATCGCGATTGCTGGACGCGCCAAGGTATTCATGCAAGGTGGCGTAATTCGGGTGTTTCGAGATGCGGCGGTTTCGG
Source organism: Magnetococcales bacterium (assembly GCA_015232705.1). Classification (GTDB taxonomy): domain Bacteria; phylum Pseudomonadota; class Magnetococcia; order Magnetococcales; family Magnetaquicoccaceae; genus Magnetaquiglobus. The sequence continues at coordinate 79 of JADFZD010000003.1, forward strand.
TTCCATCGGCACTTTTCACCATGCGAAACATCATCAAAGGAAGTTTTAGCATTGATTTTGCCATGCCTACCGACACTTCCGCGAATTATTGCGATGTTGGGTACTGGGATGAGGACGTGTGGGCACAGCGCCGGGTCAAGTCAGAACTTCCTGGTGTGACCGGAACAGTCGGCGCAAAGCTTGAGACCTTCGGCATCACCGATCGTGACCATGCTTGCCGGGAAGGGGCTTATTATGTCGCCGCCAATCTTTATCGACGCCAGACAATCACCATTGCCACGGAGCTGGCAGGCTATATCCCGAGCCTCGGCGATCTGATCGCGATTCAGCATGACATGCCGGCGTGGGGCCAGCACGGCGAGGTGATCGCTTGGGACGCGATAAACCTGGTGGCCACGATTTCAGAACCGCTTGTCTGGACCATTGGAGCCACCCACTACATCGGTTTGCGAAAAAGAGATGGTTCGATTGACGGGCCATACCCGGTGACGCGATACGATGACGATGATCGCCAGGTGCAATTCTCGGACGATCCGACCACCCCCTATACCGATCTTGACCAGATCCGCACCCATGTCGCGTTTGGTCCTGGTGAGGCATGGCGCAGGCAGGCGCGGGTGATCGGCATCAAACCGCAATCGCTCTATCGCGTCGTCATCGAGGCCGTCGTTGAAGATGCGCGGGTGCATGCCGCCGACACAGATATCATTGTCCCTGCCCCGCAGGAATCCACCCTGTCATCCGTGCTCGCGGTCCCGACCGTCGAAGGATTGCAGGTCCGCACCGCTCCAGGCGATCCATCCAAGATCCTGATCACCTGGCAAGCCGCTCCCGGGGCCGAATATTACATCGTCGAGGAGTCGGCGGACGGGGTGACGTGGCAACGCATGGCCGAGCCGCGAGGGACATCCCTGGTATGCGAGGCGCTTTACGGCATTGATACCATCGTGCGCGTGGCGGCGGTCGGTAGCGGCGGACGTGGGCCATGGACCGAGACCACTTATGCGGTGTTTGGGCCGTACATGTGGCAAAAGGAAGATGATCTGATGTGGGATCCCGAAGACGAACTTTTCTGGAGAGATTGACGCATGGCAACCATTCCACCCCTCTTGGACCTCACAGGCTCATCGCGCTCGAAAGGCGAGGCAAGAGCCTGGTTTTCCAGCTTTATCACGGTCGTTACAGACCTCATCGGATTTGATGGAACCGTGGCGACGGCCTTGGCCACGCTGAAAGTCCCGTTCAGCGCGTATGCGGCCAAGACCACCACATACGCCGTTGTGGAGGCCGACCGTGGCAAGGTGATCGATGCGACCAGCGGAACGTTCTCTGTCACGCTCCTGGAAGCCGCGACGGCTGGAGCGGGGTTCCAGGTGACGATTCGGAACTCGGGATCTGGCACGGTGACTGTTGATCCGAACAGCTCGGAGACAGTCAATGGAGCTGCCACTTTGGCCCTTGCGCAGGGCGAAAGCGTGCAATTGGTTTGCACGGGGAGCGCGTGGGTGTCTGCTGCGGCAGAGAGCGCAGGGGGAGGAGGGGCTACAAGCGACGCAAACGGCAACACCTATGGTGGTACAGATGCGTTATTAAATCTAACCACGGGGGATCACAACACCTGTTTCGGCCATTCTTCTGGGAAGGCCATAACTGATGAGGGTAACGGAACTTTTTTTGGTTGGGAGGCCGGGAAAGCGTCAGAAGCCGAAGGAAATGCAGGGTTTGGTTCGATGGCTTTATATCAGGCAACAGGAACGTCGCACAACAATTCCGCCTTTGGGACCTCTTCAGGGGCATGGCTTACATCTGGGTACAACAATACATTTTTAGGAAGACAATCAGGAAGCGGCGTAAACAGTGTGTCAAACGTTGTGTGTCTAGGCTACGCCTCTGCGGTATCGGGATCGGATCAAGTTCAACTCGGAGATAGCGCAACCACCACATATGCATATGGGTCTGTTCAGAACCGTTCGGACCGAAGAGATAAAGCTGATATCGCGCCATGCCATCTTGGATTAGAGTTCATCGCATCGCTTACCCCTGTGGATTACAGATGGAACTATCGTGAAGATTACTTTACCGAGACCATAAGTGAAAACGGTTGTACAGTTCGCACACGCACTGAAAACGACGGCACCAAGAAACGCAACCGCCTGCATCACGGGTTCATCGCGCAGGACGTGAAAGCCGTTATGGATGCGCTCGGAACTGATTTCGGCGGGTATCAGGATCACGCTGTGAACGGCGGGCAGGATGTGCTGTCGATTGGCTACCAGGAGCTGATTGCCCCTATGGTCAAAGCCATCCAGGAAATCAATGCCAGGCTTATCCGCCTGGAAGAACATATCGAAACAGGAGGTTGACATGGCAACTTTCAACGGTGTCCCGATTATCGGGAAAACTGAAAACCTGACCCAGAGATACGCCTATGACGTGAATGGTAATCTGGAATATGCCGGCCAGGCGCTACCCGTTCCAGGGCTTCAGGAGAGTGATGCGGCGTGGGCGATTCAGAAATTCAGCTATGACGGCGATGAGAACCTGGTGTCGATCAAACAGGCATCCGGGCGGCTCAACGTGTTTTCTCATCAATGGTCTGATCGTGAAAATTTGGAGTACGTGTGATGTCGGATCTCGTTGGTGGCTATGGCGGTGGAATAATCAATCTCCAAAAATTCAAATTTTCCGTGTTGCAACTTTTGCGGCTTGGGAAAGATCATGCTGCGGCGTTGACCACGACCTTTATTTCTGGGCTGACTACCACCCAGATCGGTGCGCTGACCACCACGCAGGTTAGCGCGCTCACATCCACTCAACTTGGGTCTTTGACCACGACGGCCCTTTCCGGGATGTCTACAACCCAAATTGGCGCGCTCGCTCCGGCGTTGATCGGTGGCTTGACCACCACCCACATCAACACCATGACGACGACGCAGATCGGAACATTGACCAGTCTCGGAGTCTCCTACCTGACTACGACGCAGATCGGGTTGCTGACCACCACTCAGTTGACGGCCATGAATGCCGGTTTGCTTCCGGCATTGACGACTACGCAGATTGCCAGTCTGACGACCACGCAGTTGACTGCGCTGAATGCCGGTCTGCTTCCGGCCTTGACGACCACGCAGATCGGTCAGTTGACGACGACGCAATTGTCAGGCTTGTCTTCTACGCAGATTGCGGCGCTTGGCGGCGTGGCGGGGTACACGGAAGGGCGCGTTGTCTTCGCTGGAAGCGATGGGAAGCCCAATAGCTCTGAGAATTTCGGCTTTGATGCAGATACGAATCAGCTATCGTTGACAGGTCTTCTTGCGGTGACAAAACCAACCACCGCCGCATCTGATAAGACAAACCTGGCAAACGCTGTGACGTTTACGAACGGTTTAGGAGGCGGGAACAACCCATCCCTGGCAGGGTTGACTAACGGTGACCTCGGCCCTTCCAATTATGTTTTTACTCCTGGAACGGTAGGGTTGCTTTTGTCTTCATCGATAACGCTTGTGACGATAAAATTTTATAATCTGGCGTATTCCGGAAACGGACCGGCGGCTAATTTTTCTGTAGAGACGACCGCCAACGGCGGCTCTACGTGGAACGCAGCCACACCAGTATCCATTGTCGGCGGGGTCGTGAATGGAAGCGGCTTTACCGCAGATGACGCTTCCGGTTGGGTGGAGGCCACTGTAAGCCCGGTCTTCGGTAATGGCATGCGCATCTCCATCAGTTCGTCGCACCACGGCTTATGGTCGATGATAAGCGAGATGAAGATATTTGGAACGACGGGTTCAAATCAACTTATGTCCGTTGGAGAAGCGGGTGCCGGGTTCGGAACATCCTCTCCAACGGCCATGGTAGACGCATACAACACCTCTGATTCCCTGGCGCTAAGGGCGCTGCGTTCTGGAACGGTGACAACCGATCCCATTGCTCAGTTCGCCTCCGACGTGACGACTACCAACAGCGTCAAGTGCCAGATCAACAACAACGGAGATCTGAAGAACACCAACAACTCTTACGGCGCGTTGTCTGGGCGTCGCTTCAAAGAGAATATCACCGACGCCACGCCAAAATTGCCGGGATTGTTGGACACCCGCATTGTAAATTTCAACCTTATCGGGGATACGTTGCGTCAGATCGGGGTGATTGCCGAGGAGTTGGAGCTTATTTTTCCAGGATTGGTTGAAACATCCCCCGATTATGAGATGCTTCCAGATCCGAATTGGATTCCACATGCCGGCCAGGCAGAGAAAGACCGTCCTCTTGTTAAACACGACCTCGGGACAGTTACCAAATCAGTGAAATACTCGGTCTTCGTGCCGATCCTCATCAAGGCGATGCAGGAGATGCATGCCATTTTTGAAGAGCAGAAAGCGGAGCAGGCGGCAGCGCTTAACGCCATGTCTGAGCGCGTGGAGGTGTTGGAAGGGGGGGCATGATGCTCAAGGCGTTCAAGAGTTTTTTAAGCTTCGTGCTTAAAAAACAGAAGCCACGCATGGAGAGCATTATTCGCAAAAGATTGTGCGCGTGCTGTCCACGGTTGTCACCTCTCGCTCGCGTCATCCCCTTGTCCCACCCCCGGATTCACAAGACCATCTGGCGCGGTCCACAGTTGCCACCTCTCGCGCGCGTCATCCCCCCGTTAAGGGGAGGAGGAATCCCAGGATACGTCAGGCATGAGTTGCTCTGCTCTGACTGCGGACACCTGATACCTCTCCTTTGTAACCCCAGTGTAACCCAGATCAAAAATTCATGAAAAAAAATGGGTTAGGAATTTGCCCTAACCCATTGATTTCATTGGAGCCGACGAGGGGAATCGAACCCCTAACCTACGGATTACAAATCCGTTGCTCTGCCAATTGAGCTACGTCGGCATTTTGGAAAACGCGTTGTTTTCTATAAAAAAACGCGTTCAAACGGATAAAATCTACATGATGGCGGAGCAACATTGCTCCAACCTTGAACCTTCCTTTCGGAAGTTCCATAGGGTAAAGATTAGCACAAAGGCTGCTGCCCATCCAGGATATGCCGTAACGAGGTACACAGACTGGGCAATCCTGGAGAGCATCGAACCGTGTCTGGAGTTTGGCCCAGGGCGCTATTTTTACGAATCGGCGCGCGAATTGTCAAAGGGGTCGTCCGTCAAATGCACAAATTTTCCTGACAGAGTGCCTACCCCTTGCTCTTTTGTGCATCGCTGCTCCCAGCGACAGGACCACCTGGATTTCGATAGAACCTCCATGAATCTTTTTCATGTGTCATGAGTGAGCCTTCACCATCCATGATCCCAAAACCGGCAGTTGTCCACGCACACCTGAGACAATCTTTTGATCCATCGGCAAATCGTAATAATCCCTCATGTCCGGCAAGACAACTTCGACTTTTTGATATTATCAAAATAAATTAATATATTAAACCGCACCCATCACGGGATACGTCGTTTCCCAACAGGCCGCGTGCAAGATGTGGGAGTCGTTTTCAAAAAAACGGGAACACTCCACGAAGGAGACACGCAGCGCATTTATCGCAAAAGACGCGAAAAATGCTTCTTTTGAAGAGCGCGCTAAAGCCACAATCAAAACCCTGGGAGATGAATCTCCCAGACCCTCTTTTTTTTTCACCAGTAAAAACGACTCATTCCAAGCTGGGTACGGTTTAAGTTACGAAACCATTCGAAACTTCCGAATCCATGATCATGAGCGTTTCCCATGGAACGCCTAGCGGGAGTTCCAAGGCTGAAGAGCGAGGGATTCTCTCCCCTATTATGCCAATTTATCGTGGGGATAAAAACCTGCTGTCAGCCAAAACCCGACGCTTCACGCTGCACATCCACGCTCACCTCCATGAGCGGGTTGCGTCCACCCCCCAACACCACCCCCTTCATGGGAGGGACATCCGAATAGTCGCGACCCCAGGCGAGCGTGATGTGTCGGTCTCCAGGCATCAGATCATTCGTAGGATCGAAATCAACCCAGCCTTGCACCGGACAAAGGACCGCAAACCAGGCGTGAGAGGCGTCCGCGCCGACCAGACGGGGACGCCCAGGTGGAGGCATGGTCTCCAGATAGCCGCTGACATAACGGGCCGCAAGTCCCATCGAACGTAACACACCGATGGCGACATGGGCAAAGTCCTGGCACACACCGTGGCGCTTTTCCAGAATCTCTGCCAAAGGGGTCGAAATGGTGGTGGCTCGAGGTTTATAGGCAAACTCTCGGTAGATACGATGCATCAAGTCCGAGACCGCCATCAGGAGCGGTTGTCCCGGTAAAAACGAAGGCGACCCATACCTGGCCAGATCTTCGCTGCGACGCGCCAGCGGTGAATCCAGCGTAAAGGCGCTGGCCATCCGAATGCGTGAATCCCAGGAGCGGGACAACAACTCCCTCGCCTCTTCCCAGGGGGGGGAATCGTCCAGCGCCACGGGCAGACGTTGCAAGATCTCCACCTGACTGACACACTCGATCTTCAGGGAGCGGTGCGACTCCATGACTTCGAAATAGTGGGCATGATTGCCATAAAGATCGACACGAGATGCCAGAATGGTCGGAGATGGAGTGATGTCGATCTCGAATGTCAGGGGGGTCTGCCGGGCAGTGGAACGGGGATGAAGCCATGCGAGATTGTGGCTCAGTGAAACCGGTTCACTGAACTGGTAACGGGTGATGTGTCGAACCCGATAGGCCATGGCGTTACCGGCTGACTCCACGCAGGGCGTGCGAGGAGGAGTGTTGGAAAAAAGCGTTGGCCAATTCCACCGAAAGCAGAGGCAGAAGGTTTTTCAAACGGTCCAGCAGATCGATCAGATTGGTGCGTTGTCCCGTATCGCTGACCAGAGCCAGAAGATCCGGGTCGGAAAGACGCAAGGCACTGAAAGCCTCAAGCACAATCCGGCCTGTCGCTGTGCGATGACCGGGCGTGGCCGCATGACGGGGCAGTGCCAGCAGATGCTCTTCGATCAGCGCGAGTTGACTGGCCAGGCCGCGCGGATTGGCCTCGTCCAACAGGATCAATTCCAGAAATGGCTTGATGGCCATGTGAGTCCGATAGCGACGGCGATAGGTGATGCTGCTGTCTCCAACGTTGAGCAGCGCCTCCAGGAGCAGCCGTTCTCCCTCTGGCGGGAGGGATTCGAGCAATGTTGCATGCAGCAGTTCCACCACGAAGATGGCCCGTTCCAGCCGACGACCCAGTTCCAGAAAACGCCATCCCAAACCGCGGGTCATATTCTCTTGTCCCAATCCGGCCAGGGCTGCCAGGGTGGTGATCAACCGTTCCATCTCGCCAACCATGTCGGCGCTGCTCTTTTCGCTGGCCAGACGTTGACGCAAACCCCGCACCTGAATGATGACCCGCCAGGTATCGTTGGAGAGTCGCTCGCGTACCCGATGGGCTGCCAGAATGAGGGATTGGATCGACGAGGCAACACTGCCAAGCCGCTCTGGCGTGCGGATCACCGCAAGCAACTCTTCCTCGGGATCCAGAACGCGTTCCTCCGCCCCTTCGCCAGCAAATCCGGGTTCCGTGGCCGTGATGGTGGTCAGGGCTCTGTAGAGCATCCGCAGTGCGGCCCGTTCTCCCGCTTCGCCAACCTCCTCCCCTCCGGGACGTGGCAGCAGCAGCAGCACACGCAGCAGACGCGGCACATTTTCACTGCGTTCGGCGTAACGGCCCATCCAGAAGAGATTTTCCGCCATGCGACTGGAGATCTCACCAGTGAAAAAAGATGGCTCGGAGAGTCGATCAAGCGGCAAACGGTTGGATCGTGCAACCGGATCCGGGGAGAGCACCCAAACATCCTTGGTGATGTCAGCGTGGCCATTGGGGGCATTCAGATGTGTGGGTTCGAAGATCACCCGCGCCAATCCACCTGGCATGACCTCGGTTTCGTTCTGTCCTGAGGTGGAGAAGGTGCGCAGCACCATGAAACCGGGACGGAACCCTTCTGGAGTCATGACCGGCAGGGTGGAGGGGCGGATCGGAACCTGGGCGATAAACTCCTGGGGCCAGGAGCGCAGCGCCTGACGTACCGGGGAGTCTGGATCCTGGGTCAGTTCGCGCACGGGCATGCCCGACTGGTTGACGGAGCGTATCAGGATCGGCTCAGGATCGTTGAGAACCTGGGCCAGGGAGTCGGGATCGCCGCACCACCACGTCGGTTGGACCGGCAGGAGCAACTCTTCACCCAGGAAGTGGTGACAGATCTCCGGGAAATAGGCCAGCAGGGCGGGGTTTTCCAGGACGGCTGCACCGGGATGATTCAAAACCGCAACCTTCTGGCCGGTAATGGCATGGATCAATCCGGCCACGCCCAGATAGGAGTTTTCATCCAGCTCCAAGGGATCGCACAGTCTGTCCTGGAGCATACGCAGCACCACGTCCACCGGATGGAGACCGTCCAGGGTTTTAAGGTGTACCCGCCCGTTGCGCACGGTGAGATCCTCTCCCTGGACCAGGGTCAGGCCCAGGTAATTGGCCAGAAAAGCGTGCTCGAAGTAGAGTTTGTCCTCCGGGCCTGGCGTGAGGAGCACGGTGCGCGGATCCTCCTTGGGAAGGGGCGAAGCGTCATTCAAATGGGTGCGCAGTGCCGTAAAAAAGGGCAGCAGCAACCGCACGTGGTTTTCGTTCAGTGGCTGGCGCAACAGTCGGAAGAGAATCTGGCGGTTCTCCAGGGCATAGCCGCTTCCGGTCGGGGCCTGGAGAAGATCGCCGATCACCATGAAATTGCCGTAGGCATCTCGGGTGAGATCTGCCGCCCACCAGGGCAAAGGCGAGCCTTTGGGTTTGGGCAGGCCGTGGCAGGCGCGCAGGTAACCCTGGGCGCCGAAGATCAGCGGGGCGGGAATGATTCCGGCGCGGATCACACCCTGGTGGCTGTAGAGATCGTCCAGCAACAGTTCCAGCAGGCGGTGGCGTTGTTTGAGTCCCCGTTCCAGCCGCAGCCACTCCTCTTCGACGAGGATCAGGGGCAAAAGATCCAGATCCCAGGAACGAACGCCTTCGGTTTCGTTCTGGAACAGGTTATAGGTGATGCCGTTTTCCAGCAGGAGTTGTCGGGCCTGCTGACGCAACGCCTCGACGCGCGGAATACCCAGTTCGTCGAGGTGCTCGAACAACGGACGCCAGCCGGGACGCAACTGACCATCCGGTCCGAGGGTCTCGTCGTATCCGGCGGGTGGGCAATACGCCCGCAACCGCGAGGTAACGGGGAAAGGTGGGTAGGGTGCATTCTCCATGACGGGGAATCAGTACCCGGATCGCCTCCGCATGTCAAGGGTATGGGGGTATTCACCCGGTGGTTCTTCGGACGGAATACCGCGCATGGCGCCCGGTGAGTGGCCAAACTCCTGGAATCGAACACCTCGTCGCGCTTCGGCCTCGAAGCTGTTGACCGGGTAGAATTCATGGTTGCGCCCACCCGGATGGGCGGCATGATAGACACAACCTCCCAGGGAGTGACCATTCCAGGTATCGACCAGATCGAAGATCAACGGTGTATGAACACCGATGGTCGGATGGAGCGCCGAAGGGGGTTGCCAGGCACGAAAACGCACGCCAGCCACCTGTTCGCCATGGGTGCCGGTGGCACGCAAAGGCACGCGCCGCCCGTTGCAGGTCAGGATATGGCGTCCCTCGATGATGCCGGTCACCTTGGCCTGGACCCGCTCCAACGAAGAGTCCACAAAACGGGCCGTTCCTTGACGTGTCAGCTCCTCGCCGAGGACATGCCACGGTTCGATGGCCATGGTCAGTTCCAGGTTGATGTCGTCGAAGGTCACCGCGCCCAGACGCGGAAAACGAAATTCGACGAACGGTTCGATCCAATCCTCCTGGAAGGGAATCCCGGCGCGGCGCAGACCGGCGATCACCTCATGCACGTCACGCCGCACGTAGTGGGGCAGCATGAAGCGGTCGTGCAACGTCGTGCCCCAGCGTACCAGCGGACCCTGGTACGGTTCGCGCCAGAACCAGGCGATCAGGGCGCGCAACAACAACATCTGCACCAGGCTCATTTGGGCGTGAGGCGGCATTTCGAAGGCGCGCAACTCCAGCAGGCCCAGGCGTCCGGCAGGACCATCCGGGGAGTAGAGTTTGTCGATGCAGAATTCGGCCCGATGGGTGTTTCCGGTCAGATCCACCAAAAGGTGACGCAGCAGCCGGTCCACCAGCCACGGAGCGTTCACGGCGCCCATGGGCATCTGCTGGAAGGCGATCTCCAACTCGTAGAGCGACTCCGGACGCGCCTCATCCACGCGCGGGGCCTGGCTGGTCGGACCAATGAACAACCCGGAGAAAAGATACGACAACCCCGGATGGTGTTGCCAAAGGGTGATCAGGCTGCGCAACAAATCCGGACGCCGCAACAGCGGGCTGTCCGCAGGAGTCGCCCCGCCGATCACCACGTGGTTGCCGCCGCCGGTGCCGGTATGGCGGCCATCGAGCATGAACTTCTCCGTGGCCAGGCGGCTGAAATGGGCCTCCTCATACAGAGCGAGAGTGGTCTCCTCCATCTCCTGCCACGAGGCTGCGGGATGGACGTTGACCTCGATCACGCCGGGATCCGGGGTGACCAGCAGGCGCACCAGTCGGGTGTCGGTGGGCGGTTCGTACCCTTCGAGCAGGATGGGAACCTCAAGGGTTCCCGCCACCCGCTCGATGGCCGCCATCAGCTCCAAAAAGTGCTCCAGCTTCCCGACGGGTGGCAGAAAAATGTGCAACACGCCGTCACTTGGTTCAACGCACAGGGCCGAACGCACCACCCGCGCCAGGGTGAACGGCGCGCGTGGCGAAGTGATCCGGCTTTTGCGCAGAGACTCGTCATCATATTGGTCGCGCAACGGCAGCGGCGGCAGCTCGGCAAAAAGGGAGTTCTCCTCCGGCTGCTCCTCGGCGCTGGCGCAGGCATCGGGCAAGGAGTCCAGGGGCAGACGCAGCCCCATGGGCGAGTCCCCCGGCACCAGATAAAGCTCCTTGCGTTGGAATGGCCAGGGGGAAGAGCGCCAGCCGTCTGGATCGCGGATGATCGGCAACAAATGCCCAGTCGGGGAGTCCACACCACGCTTGAGCAGCGCGGCCAGCCGTTTCCGGTCCAGGGACTCTTTCTCGCCGGCGTGGGTTGGATCGTGATCCACCGGGGTGCGCAGCTTCTGCCAATGATGGTAGAATGGATCCTCGTAGGCCGGGAGCACGTCTTCGGTGCACACGCCGAGTTCACCGGCCAGGGCGGTCAAAAAGCGCTCACCCAGGGCGGTATCGTGGCCCAGGTTCTCCTTGCCCCAGGCGATCAGGCTGGGATCGCGCCACACCGGTTCGCCATCCTTGCGCCAGAAGCAGGCGTAACGCCAGCGCGGCAGAGGTTCACCGGGATACCATTTGCCCTGGCCGAGCTGCAACACCCCTCCGGGGGCATACCGTTCGAAGAGGCGTGCGGTCAAGGTGGTAGCCAGAAGACGTTTGTGGGGACCGTCGGCAGCGAAGTTCCATTCCGGGGCCTCGGTGTGTTCGGTGGCGATGAAGGTAGGTTCACCCCCCATGGTCAAACGCACGTCGTCAACGTTGAGACGCTCGTCCAGAGCGCGTCCCAGGCGACGAATCGCCTCCCAGCTCTCTTCGGTGTAAGGTTTGGTGACACGGGGATGCTCAAGGATGCGCGTGACAGTGTTTTCGTAGAAGAATTCGGTTTCGCAGGGCTCCATGAGGCCGGTCACGGGTGCGGCACTCGCGGGTAGCGGGGTGCAGGCCAGAGGAATGTGACCCTCGCCAGCGAACAGACCCGAGGTGGGATCCAGACCGATCCAACCGGCGCCGGGGACATAGACTTCGGCCCAGGCGTGCAGATCGGTGAAATCCTTTTCCGGTCCAGAGGGGCCGTCGAGCGCGCGTACATCCGGGGTGAGCTGCACCAGATAGCCGGAGACGAAGCGCGCCGCCAGGCCCAGATGACGCAAGATCTCGACCAACAACCAGGCGCTGTCGCGACAGGAGCCGGTCTTGCGGGTCAGGGTCTCCTCGCTCTCCTGCACACCCGGTTCCAGACGAATGGTATAGCTGATCTCCTTCCAGAGGCGCTGGTTGAGTGCCACCAGAAACAACACCGTATTGAACGGATCGGGCGACACCTCGTCGAGCCATGCCTGCATCTTCGGACCTGCCGGACCGGTGGACAGGTAGGGGGCCAGTTCATACTCCAGATCGGGATCGTAGACAAAAGGGAAAAGATCCGCGTACTCCTCGACGAAAAAGTCGAAGGGATTGATCACCGACATTTCGGCGATCACCTCGACATCGATCTCCATGGAAGTACAGGGTTCCGGAAAGACCACCCGCGCCAGATGGTTGCCGAAGGGATCCTGTTGCCAGTTGATGAAGTGGTTGGCCGGCAGGATCTTCAAGCCATAGGCGCGGATCGGCGTGCGACAGTGGACCGCAGGCCGCAGGCGGAAAATGTGCGGCGAAAGGTTCACGGGCCGGTCGTATTGGTAACGGGTGTGATGACGGATGGCAACGCGGATGGTCATGATGGTATCTATCGATCCATTTTGGGTGACGTGCGGAAATGCTTATTCCATGTGCTACAAGATTCGCGCCAAGGGCGGTTTTTTCAAAGGTATCCAACGGATATCGCATACACGGCGCAAATTGCATGTTTAAATTTTGATCAAATACGTATAAAGTAAGCAAGTATTGTTTATCTATTAGGCAGTCTGGCGCGCATCGGGCAGGCACGCGAACAATCCGCAGCGACTTCTGACGCGGGATTGTTGCGTGGAATCACCTGTTTGCCGGGCATGGCCCGGAGGTTGCGTTGTGGATATCGTGACTGTTTGGTCATTCCTACCATGGAATCACCAAACTCGCGACGTTCGAAAATGCATTTCGACCGTCGCTCGGACATTGTTTTGCATGTTGGCGGGCCATCCATGGCCCGCATCGGCAGTTTAGCCATGGCCAAACTGCCTCCAAAACGAAAGAGATGCTGTTCTGGTTCCCCCTGGTCGGGACAATCTTGCAGTGCATGGAGTTCGACGAGCGATGAGCATGGCCTGGAGTTCCTATCCTTTCACCACGGCGCACGATGAGTTGCTCACCCCGGCATGTCAACCCCGGAGTGGCGCCGAAGGTCTGTTCCGCTATTTGAGCGGTCTGGGTCTGGAAGAGTTGCGAGCCCGACAGCGCGCCGCCGAGGCCACCATTCTCAACCTGGGGATCACCTTTACGGTCTACTCCCAGGGAGACAACATCGATCGCGCCTGGCCATTCGACATCATTCCCCGTCTGATTCCCTTCAAGGAGTGGCAGACGGTGGAACGGGGTCTGATCCAGCGGTTGACTGCCTTGAACCTGTTTATCGGGGATATCTATGCCGAACAGCGCATTGTCCGCGAAGGGGTTTTTCCGGGCGATCTGCTGGCCATGTCGCGCAATTTCCGTTCCCAGTGCGTGGGCATCAAGCCGGCCTACGGGGTATGGGCGCACATCTGCGGCAGCGATCTGATCCGCGACCGGGATGGACGGATTCTGGTGCTGGAGGATAACCTGCGGGTTCCCTCCGGGGTCTCATACATGCTTGAGAACCGCCAGATCACCAAGCGGGTCTTTCCGGAACTGTTCGGCACTCAGCGCATTCTGCCGGTCGATGACTATCCGGCGCGTCTCTACGATACGTTGGCTGCCCTGGCCCCGCCGGGTCGCGATCCGCCGAGGGTGGTGGTACTGACGCCTGGGATCTTCAACTCCGCCTATTTCGAGCATGTCTATCTGGCTCAGCGCATGGGGCTGGAGTTGGTCGAAGGACGTGACCTGGTGGTGGACGAGGATGACCGGGTGATGATGAAGACCATCTCTGGACTGCAACAGGTGGACGTGATCTATCGCCGGGTCGATGATCTGTTTTTGGATCCAGAGGCGTTCCATCCCGATTCGCAACTCGGGGTTCCGGGATTGATGCGCGCCTGGAGAAGAGGACGTGTGGCGCTGGTCAACGCACCGGGCGCCGGGGTGGCCGACGACAAGGTGGTGTATGCTCATGTCCCGGAGATGATCCGTTTTTATCTGGGCGAGGAGCCGATTCTGTCGAATGTCCAGACCTGGAAATGCCATCTGGAGAAGGAGCGGCGTTATGTGCTCGACAACCTCGACCAGTTGGTGGTCAAGCCGGCCAACGAATCGGGCGGGTATGGGATGATGATCGGTCCCATGGCTTCGGCGAGCGAACGAGAGGAGATGGCCGAACGGATCAATGCCGATCCGCGCAACTACATTGCCCAGCCGATGATTTCTCTGTCCACCGTGCCGACGCTGACCGAGAGCGGTCTGATGGAGCCTCGGCATGTGGATCTGCGACCTTTCATTCTCCAGGCCAAGGAGAGCGCGGTCACGGCGGGCGGTTTGACACGCGTGGCGTTGCGCAAGGGATCCCTGGTGGTCAACTCCTCGCAGGGCGGCGGCAGCAAGGACACCTGGATCGTGGCAACGGAGGAGTGACACCATGCTTTCGCGAGTGGCGGAAAACATCTATTGGATGGCCCGTTATCTGGAACGGGCCGAGAATACCGCGCGTCTGGTGAGCGTCACCGGGACGTTGCTGCTCGATCAGCCGGGCGTGGGACGCACCCAGGGTTGGAATCGACTGGTGACCATCACCGGCGGCAACGAGGCCTTTGCGGCCAGTGGCGCCCAACCGGGTGAGGAGGGAGTGACACGCTTTTTGTTGAGCGACACCCGCAATCCGTCATCGTTGTTTGCGTCGATGGATTATGCCCGCGAGAATCTGCGCACCATGCGGGATATTTTTCCGGTAAAGATGTGGGAGTGGCTCAACGACATGACCCTGTTTCTCAAGGAGCAGGGAACGCATGGTGTCGAGGCAGCGCACCGGCATGATTTCTTGAACGAGGTGATCGGGCGCTGTCAGACCCTGGTGGGCATTCTGGTCGGCACACTGTCGCGCGGACCGGCCTTTGATTTTTTCAGCATGGGTCAGCACATGGAGCGTGCCGACATGTGCACCCGCATTCTGGATGTGGATGTGACCGCCGTGCGATTTCACGACGGCATGGATCTGCTGTGGTTGAACCTGCTCCGTTCGGTCTCGGGCGAGGCGATGTACCGGCGCTATGTGAACCCGCGTGTCACCGAGGTGGATGTGGTCACCTTTTTGTTACGGGATCGCCGATTTCCCCGCGCCTTTGCCTACTGTCTGCGTGAGGTGGAACGCTGCCTGGACACCCTGGATCACAACGCGCTCTCCATCCAACTATTAAAACGCATGGAAAGGCGTGTGGATACCCAGGAGGTCGCCACCCTGATCGAAAACGGCCCCGGAGCCTTCATGGACGAATTGCAAAAAGAGCTACAGAAGCTGCATGAGTTGATCGACGCGATCTATTTTTGAGCCTGTCGCAGGCGATGGCGTCATGGATGGCACGAGGCGAGCTGTTTGGCTATGCCAAACAGCCTCGGGTCTCACTGAAACACGATGCGGTTGCCGCGCAGAACCGCCACGTCGCAACCGGTCTGCATGGCGGCAAGCGTTCTGAGCACCTCATCCGGGTAGATCCCTGGCACCATGACCAGCACCAGATCGATCTCACCGCTTTTCAGATACTCCGGGGCACGGATCGGTTTGTGCAACACCGGTGTGAACTTGCCCTGCTTGAAGGGCGCCGAATCCACCACGCACGTCAACCCATCCACTCCCGCCAGCGCCAACAACGCCAGGGTACGGTGTCCACCTCCCCAGACCGCAACCCGTTTCCCATCGGCGACATAACGATCGACGAGTTGACGCAACGTTTTTTTCAGCGTTTCGACCTCGGACTCCCCCTCTCGCAACTCCGGCAGCCGACGTTTGCGCACCACACACAAAAGATCATTGTCGTTGTTGATCGTGCCGCAGGAGAGCACATCGAAACCGTTGGCCTGAAAGGCAAAACTCAGCGTGCTGGCGGTGAAATAGGAGAGATGATCGGCCACGAACTCATAGTAGCAACGCGATTGCAGCAGATATTCCAGATTGGGAACCGTCACGAATCCAACGGCATCCTCCGTGGTGATCCCGGCCATCCTCCGGATCACCTCACCCGGATCCGGCATGTGCTCCAGGTAGTTGAGACACAAAAAACCCGCAAACGGAGCGCCAGGCACCTCATCCAGCTCGGTCAGATATCCGGCCACCATCCGACGCCCCAACCGCCTCCCCTCCTCCACCGCGTCCGACGATCCCTCCAAACCGGTGGGATCCATGCCGGCCTCCCGCATCACATCGAGCATGCCACCCCGACCACAACCGATCTCCACCACCCGCCGCCCCACCAGGCCATGGGCCTCGGCAAAGGCCTTCATCTCCTGCAAACGGTGGCTTCTCGCCTCCCCGGAGAGCGACGCGGCGGTGATCACCTCGCGAAAATAGTCCACCGGAGGCACATTGAGCTGCACCAGGCCACACCACAGGCATTGTCGCACCACCAGATCGATGCCGCGATCCAGCCCGAACGCCTCCTCGTCAGGGTAATATTGAGCCGCCTTCGGCATCCCCTTCAAGGTGATGACGGGCTCCTCGCACAGACTCCCGCCGCACAGATGACAGCACTCCCGGTTCATGATGCCCTTCCTTCCAGTCCGATCCTCCATCGTCCATTTTTCCGCCATCCGGCATGTCAACCTGTCTGCTGCCGTCGAAAGCTCTCCGGATCAAATTGCGGATTGCCCCCTTCCTGATACCAGGCGTAGAGCTTTTCGATCGCCTCGGACTCCGGTGTAAAGCTCACCGGGCCGAACTCGTCGATGAAACGCCGGTTGTCACCAGTGTATTCAGGCCGCATCCCGCTCTCCTTGATGCGGATTTCCACCTCCTGACCGTGTACGTCACGGACGATCCGGGCCAACGTGAGAAATTCCACCGGCTCGCCCCGACAGGCGTTGTAGCTTTTGAATCGCGGCGTCACGGTGATGAATTTGGCCAACATAGCCGCAAAATCATCCACATACAGATAATCAAACAGCATGTTCTGATTCAGGGAGATATCCAGACCGCTCAACACCCGGCAGATGTTGTTGGAAATGAAACGCCGGGAGAAATCCTCATGCCGACCATAAATGCCGAACACCCGCAAATTGTGGATATTGGCCGGATTGCTTTCGATGTCCCGGGCAATCACATACTTCGAAAAACCGTAAATATCCGCCGGGATCTGCTCCCCGAAGTAGGATTCGCGCATGTTGGGCAGGTAATGACGCAGATCGTACTCCGCCCCGGAGCCCACGCAAACCATGCGGCCAAACTGGCGATGACAGCGCTCCAGATTGAAATACATCTTCAAATTCTCTTCCACCGACCGCAAGGTCACCCCGCAATGGATCACCACATCAAACCGCTGCGCCTTGAGATACGTTTCCACCGCCGCCGAATCCAGAAGATCCAGCTCCTGGCGTTTCGGACACTGGGGATCGTACCCCCTGGCCGCAAACCATGCCTGAAGATTGCGCCCCACAAAACCGTTACTTCCGGTGATCAACATGCGCATGAGAATCATCACTCCTGATCCAATAGAACAGCGCCATACCGCGTCCAACCCAAACCCTCTCCGCTTTTTCCCGCCGTGCAGGTCGCAAGGCGCATGTCACGGTTGGGTGATGATCGTCGCACTCCGTTCAGAGGAGATCCGCCACGGATTTTCCTGCTTCTCGGAATCCGAGAGTCGGACCAGCCGCTTTTCAATCGATGCGGCGTGCTCATCCAGATCCTCGTTGCAACAGACCATCGGCGCCGAACAATCGTTGCAAAAATCCACCCTGTGCCTCTGTCCATCCAGCATCATCTGCTGCAACTGTCGCAAACGCAGACCATTCCAAATCTCATGGACCGACTGCTGGTACACATTGCCGATCACAACCTTTTTAGGCCAATCGAGGGTGCAGGGACTGGTGGTACCATCCCAGTTGAAATGCAGATACATGAACACAAAGGGGCAAATCTCTTTATAGGAGCGGATCTTCTGACCATACATCCCCTCGCTGCCCACCTTGTTCTGCTTTTCGAACTGGGTGCGGGCCCACTGAGGCACCACCTTTTCCACATAGATCTCATCGCAAATGCCGCTGTAGGTCTCGAAAAACTGACGACGCTCCGATTCACTCATGACGTGCGGCACATCTTTGTCCGGGGAGAGTGAGCTGGTCTGATCCACGATTTTGATGTAGATCCGGCACTGCCGACGTATGGTGTACAGATGGCGGATATTCTCCACCAACCGCTCCATATCCATGGCAACACCGGCCACCTCCTTGTAGCGCTCACTGGTCAACCCCTCCAGCGAAATGTTGATTTGCTGCAAACCGGCGTCCACCAATCGCTCGTTGAGGATCGGCTCCAACTTGGATGCATTGGTGAACAGTTCGATGGTCTGCGCGATGTTCCGATCCCGCACATAGCCGATCATCTCCGGCAGGTCCGGATGCAGGGTCGGCTCGCCATGATTGCCGATCTTGACCTTCTTCATCTTGGTATCGAACTGCGCCAGATCGTCCACGATCTTGCGAAACAGCGCCATGGGCATCATGCCCCGTTTCAGATTGGCGGCCTTCATGCCGGCATTGTCCGCCTGAAAACAGAAGCTGCACTTGAAATTGCAGACGCTGCAAACATCGATATGGGCGGAAAATGGGGTTGACAATGGCACAACCTCTTCGAGCGCCACCTTGCGGGTGGAATCGATGCGCGCCACCACGGTTGCCATTGATTGTTCCTTCCTGTCATCCATCACACTCTCCACACGTCTGATCACCATTCAACCCAGATCCGGCACCGGTTGCCGCAGAAGTACCCGCAACGCGAGTCATGACACGCTCCTTCTCCGGATGCAACCGACATTCATGATTAAGATGGGTCTACCAGCCCGAAGCCTCCTGCCTCGACCTTATTGCAAACGCTCCTCCAGCATGGCGATGCGCTTTTCATCTTCGGATTTGATTCCGGAGTAGTACCGACGCTTGCTTTTGAGCCACAACAGTTCGAAGGCGACCGCCTTGAGAATCGCCGCCTCACCGAAACGGTACGCCTCAGCCGGAAAAACCACTTTCCGGGTCTCGTACTTGTCCAAAAACCCCTCCTTGTGGAGTGATTCAATCACCGGCAAAGCCTCTTTGGATACCCCTCCTCCCAACGCAGTTCGCAATCCCAATGCGCGGGAGCGGGCAAAGATGGTCCGACAGATTTGGGTCAATTCGCTCGATGTGTTGATATCCGACCGCTTGAGTCCCATGGAACCCACCATATCCACCCGACCGACGGTGACGCTCGACAAACGGCGGATTCCGGGCAGGGCGAAGATCGCCTCCAGGTTATGATAGGCGGTGATGGTCTCCAGGTTGATGGCAAAATCGATATCCCGGGCATTGTCCTCGGCGACGTAATGGGTGACCAGATTGATGAATTTGGAGACCGCGTAGGCCGTCTCAGCCATCGGCGCGATGATCCCCTTGACACCGATGGAGAGGGCATTGTAGACATCGGTCACCGCTTCGACGCCCCCGATCTTCATGATGATCGGCAGACCGACACGACTGGTGACATCCTTGAGTCGCATCATCTCCTCCATGCGGCTCCCTTCCGCCTCGAACTCGGCCTTGATCTCATACACACCGAATTTTTCCTGCAATTCGGTCAGAATCGCCACCATTTCGTACTCAAGCACGTTCATTCAAACCCCTCCATTGTGCGATTGATTCTGATCCACCCGTTACAAATAAGAACGATAGATCTCGTGCCAGCGCAATAAATCGTCCGGACACCCGGCAAACCAGCTGAGAAAGCCCGGATCGTGCGATTGTCGCGCACCATTGTCAGGAACGAACCCCTGGGATGGATGGCAGCGGTAAAGAACGGAGATGAAATGGCCTCGGGTGGTTTTGGCCGGATCGATGATCTCGTGCATGGCCAACGGGTGTGGATCGACCGTCACCGGCTCTCCCACTTCGCTGAGTGCCACCTGCGCCACACGATCGAGCAGTCTCTCCTGAAACCGGACGATGCCACCGGGCAGATGCCACCCCTTTCCAGCCAAGGGATCATCCCGCCAGGCCAACAAGGTGCGTCCGCTGCCATCCTGAATCAGCAGATCGACATTCACCAGAGGCGTCAAACGGCTGATGAAGCGAAAAAGCGGCTCCGGCAAGCCGACATGCGGATTGTCCAGGCCGGACTCCACCTGCGCCAGGATCTCCTCCAGCGTCTCCGCCTTCATCGCCACCCCACTCCGATTTCACCCTCGATCCAGGCGAGCAGCCCGGCATGGTCGGCAACCCGAACCACCCCCGCTTCAGACGCGTCTCCCGCGACCGCACCAAACAGAACCGCCGGACTGCCAAAAGCGCGCGCCATGGCGATGTCGCTCTCCAGGGAGTCTCCCACCACCAGGATCTCCTCGGGCCGCAACCCGTGTTGTGCGGCAATCTGGGCCAGTATGCAGGGCGAAGGCTTGCCAATCAATCGATCCGGTCCGCGACCCACCGCCCCTTGAATCGCACCCACCATGGCCCCACACCCCGGAAGGCGGTGTCCACCCTCCACCGGAAAGTTGGCATCGGCGTTACAGGCGATGAAGAGTCCTCCCTTGAGCAGCACCTGGAGGGCCATGGTGATCCGGTGGTAATCGATCTCCACATCCATGCCGACCACCACATGCGAGGCCGATGCGTCATCGACCAGTCGCAGGCCATGGTTCTCCAGAGTGCGACGCAGACCGGATGATCCAATCACACAAATACCGGACAGCCCCTCCTCGACCAGATGACGTGCCGTGGCGGTCGTGGAAGTGTGTACGGCCTCCGGATCGGCGACAACCCCGAGCCGACGCAATTTGTCAGCCACCTCGGCATCGGAGCGGGTGGAGTTGTTGGTATGATAGGCGATCCGGTAACGCGCCGACAAGCTCTGTACACTCTGCAAGGCCCCTGGCAGCAACGCATCCCCCAGCCAGAGGGTGCCGTCAAGATCAAAGGCCACGAGCCGGATGGACGAAAAGTTCATCCCCACACCATCCAGCCCCGCATCGCATCCTTATGTCGCCCGTGGATGCGCCGTTCAAACATCGTCGATCTCCTTGCTTTGTGCGATGCGCCGCCACTCAGCCTGATTGAATCCCAGATTGTAGGCCGGCAATCCGAAGTGAATGCAGCGTTCACACAGTGGGTGCGCTGCCTTGGCACGACGAATCTCATCCAACGAGACCTCCAGATAGTCGGCTGCCACATCGGCCTGGGGCCGTTCGAAACAGACGCAGCACAGCGCCACGCTGCGATCCCAATTGATGTTTACCTGGTTGGTCAGATACCGACAAGGCAGATCCCGAAACGCCCTGGTCGTCTCCCTTCCTTCGTCGATATCCACCAGCAGCAGCTTGGACAGGGCTTGAGTCTTGGCATCCGGATGACCTTCGCAGTGATCGATGACACGCTCCACCGGCATCACCAAGGCATAGGTGGTGGAGAGCATGAAACCCAATTCGTCACACAGCCGGGTCATTTTTTCCAGATTCTTGCCGCAATTGTTTTTGTACAGGTGATAATTGACATCCACCAGAGTATCGGCGCCGCTCTGTTCGAGATGGTATTTCAGCAGGTGGAGATTGGATTTGACCAGATGCAGGTTGCCTCCCTGATGAGTGGTATCGTAAACCGCCGGATCATAGCCGGAAAGACTGATCTTCAGATAATCCGGTGCAGCCTTGACAACATCCCGGATGCGTTGCGGCTGAATATAGGAGAGATTGGTGGAAACCGCCACCGCAATGCCATATTCATGCAAATGGGTGATGATCTGATCGAGATGCGGGTGCAGAAACGGTTCCCCCCAGTTGTACAGGCTCACATGGCTGACGATCTCCACCTCTTGGGCCATCTTGGCCACCACCCGGGAAAAATCCTCCATCGAAATCATCCCTTTGACCTGCCTGTAACCCATATCATAAGCACAGGATTGACAACGCAGATTGCAGGTTCCGACCACATCGATGGTATAGTAGTGCTCCAGATAGTCGTTAAAATTCACGAAATCGTCCCGTGAAACCCCATAATCGGCCAGCAAGCGGAGGATCTCATCCTCCTTGAGGGCCACGGCGACGATGATGAGGAGATCCGGATGGTGCGTTCGAAGTTCAGGGATGCGTGAGGGGGCATAAACCGGCAAGCCCTTGACCCTGCGAAGCTGCAACGCCGGATCGGAGTCCAGAAAAGCGACGGGATGGATCCCCTCCCGAAGCGCCAGGCGATAAAATCCCAGCCCGGTCATCCTGGCACCCCAGATCGCCACAGGTCGTGCCCCGATGCGCGTCAGCAGTTCCGAACGCTTCCGTGTATCACCCGAGATCCGCTTCGAATCCAGCATGCTGCCCATGTTCACCCTCTCGGCTCACCGGATGGGCCGTTGTCCCACCCCGAAGAATCGACATGGAGACGACTGTTCACCGTGCGATGACTGGAACTGTGGTCGATCACGAGGTGATTTCTGATGATACTCCGGCACCGCCTCCACGAAACCCTTGCAGCACGACGGCACCGCTCCCCAAAAACTCTTCCGGCCCTGGCGGGGCATCCGAAAGTCATGTGCAGGCGCACGATTCGCCTCACCCCGGCAGCGCACCGCCGCGCGCACCCATCCTCTGAGTGATCTCATCGGTCAACCCGAACCGGTCCGCATGCGCCCGCCAGAAGGTGGAGCCTTCGAGCAACTCCCCGGCGCGGAGGTAATGACGTTCCGCGTCCTCCTCCCGGCCCAGCAACTCCTGGCAACGACCGGCAAAATAGTGGGCGAACAGATGATCCTCCTTGGCCTTCAACGCACCATGGAAACCAACCAATGCCAAGTCATACTGCCCGAGTCGCATATCGGGATTGGCCACGAAATTCAACTCCAGATTCATCGAATAGGCGATCGCGTGAATCGATTCGGTATCGAAATGCTCGGTGCGCACAATGGCCTTCTTGTAGTCGGTATCGATGTGACTGGCCACGAGATAATCCTTCTCCAGGCAGATTTCCAACATTTCGCTTCCCACCAGCGGTGTGGCAAACATGATGACAAACCAGTTGGCATTCAACGATTTCAAAAAATCCGCAGCCTCGCGCATATCCTCCTGGCTCTCGCCGGGCATGCCAATCAGGATGTTGAGGTTGGTATAGATGCCCAAATCCCGGCAATCGTCAACGACCCTCCGCACGATATTCAGACTCAGCGGTTTTTTCATCAAGCGCTTGAGGACTTTCTGATTTCCGGATTCCACCGGCAGGGTCAACTGCTCCACGCCCGCCTCCAACAGCGCCTCCAGAACGTTGCGCTTGAGCGCATAGAGGGCAAGGCCGTTCTGAAAAACCGGACGCACACCCTCCATTTCGGCAATCATGCGGATGATTTCCAACGCGCGCTCCACATCCCCCATGAAGTGATCATCCTGAAAGATCAACTGCTTGGCACCATACGCGTTTTTCAGTCGAAAGAAATCCTCCCGCACCCTGGCAACACTGAAATAGCGCATCACCCGGCCATGTATGGTGTGGGAGGCACAAAAGGTACAGTGTTGCGGACAACCACGGGAGGTCATGATGTGAAAATTGGCCGACTCCGCCACGGTGGTGCCGGTGGAGTAGAAAGAGGTGATGGCCGGATTGATAGAATAGTCGTCGATCTGGCACAAATCATAATCATAGAAGGGGATTTCATCGAGATTTTCGATAAAATCGTGTTGGTACATCACACCTGGCGAATCGGCCGGGGTGATCCAGGAAGAACTTTCCAAGAGAAAACGCCGCTGATCCGGGGCGCGAAGCAGGGCCAGCAACGGTTTTTCCCCTTCTCCGTGACAGATCCCGTCGATTCCAGGAAAATCCTGGAACAGATTCCGGGCCACATTCTGAGGAACACCGCCACCAGCCAACAGCAGAGCATCCGGAAAAAGGGTTCGACTTACTTTGGCCAGTGCGATCAGATTGGGATAGGCCGGTGTAAAAAGAACCGAAATGCCGATGATGGTCGGCTTAAAGTCGATGACCTCCTCTTTGGAGAGTTGATGGGTAAAAAATTGTTCGAAGCTATCGAACGGAAAATCCACAAGTTTGTTCAGTATGGTCGAAAAATCGATCAATTTGACGGCAACAGGCTGATGCGCCTTGACGTAGCTGCTCATGGAGAGCACCCCGAGAGGCATATCGGTTACCACATTGCCGCGAATTTTCTCACCGCGATGACTGGTTTTGGTGTTGTAGGCCGGATGGATGTAATCGGCATACCGGATGGGGGGTGGGACCAAAAACAGGATATGATCCGGCATGGGGAACTCTCCCAATCAACGCATGATTAATAGCCACGAATCGCAGAACAATGCGCTTCGATTTTCTCTCACGGTATCGGGTCCTGCAGGAGACCGTTTCCAAACAATCCTTTCACTGTGTCCCAAAAAATGCATCCAAAGCATCACAGACATAGGACAGCATCTCAGGTGTCAGGCCAGGATACAGACCGATCCAAAAACTGTGATTCATCACCCGATCACTCTGCACCAGATCACCTGAGACCCGATAATTCAAGCCCTTGAAATAGGGTTGACGGATAATGTTTCCGGCAAACAGCAAGCGGGTGCCAATCCGTTTTGCATCCAGATAGCGCAACAACTCGACCCGACTGCAGAGGCTCTCTTCACGCAAGGTCAGTGGGAATCCGAACCAGGAAGGTGCACTCCCTGGTGTGGCCTCCGGCAGGAGAAAAAATCGTTCCAACCCTTGCAACCGATTGTGAAGAAAACGGAAATTCTCCTGTCGCGCCTTCACGAAACCCTCCAGACGATCCAATTGCGCCAAGGCGACGGCTGCCTGCATGTCGGTGATCTTCAGATTGTATCCCATGTGGGAGTACACATACTTGTGATCATAGCCGTAGGGCAGATCCCCGTGCTGAAACCCGAAACGGTTGCCGCAGGTATTATCCGATCCTGGATCGCAATGACAGTCGCGTCCCCAATCCCGCAGTGACATGAGAACCCGCCCGAGTTCCCGCGAACGGGTAAAAACCGCGCCACCCTCACCCATGGTGATGTGATGGGCCGGATAAAAGCTCAATGTGGCGATGTCGCCAAAGGTGCCGACCAATCGATCCTCATAGCGCGAGCCCAAAGCATCGCAACAATCTTCCACCAGCCACAATCCGTGCCGTTCGGCCATATTGACCACACGCTCCAGATCGAACGGATTGCCCAGGGTATGGGCGATCATGATGGCTTTCGTTCTGGGAGAGATCGCCTCCTCGATCCTGGAACAGTCGATGTTGTAGGTCGGCAGGGCGACATCCACAAAAACCGGTACCAATCCATTCTGGAGGATCGGATTGATGGTAGTGGGAAAACCGGAGGCCACGGTGATCACCTCGTCACCCGGTCGCAAGGCCCGTTCCTGCAACCTGGGCGAGGTCAAGGCGGTCAGGGCCAACAGATTGGCCGATGAACCGGAATTGACGGTCAGAAAGGTGTTGACCGCAAAATAGTCCGCCATCCGTTTTTCAAACGCCAGATTGAACCGTCCCGTGGTCAACCAGCCATCCAGGGATGACGCCACCAGATTGGCCAACTCCGGAGCGCCCAGCACCTTTCCGGAAGGCGGAATCGGGCTCTCGCCAGGTCGGAACGAGGCGGGTGCCAGTGCCCGTTCGGCATAGGTGCGGGTCAGAGTCAGAATCTGCTCCCGAAGCTTCTGAAGATCCTGATTCATGGCGCCTCCGTTTCCATGAAGCGCTCGATCTGTGCCAAGGCCAGATCATAGCCATTCTCACCCTGATGATGGCGGCGATACCAGTCCACCGTGGTTTCCAAAGCCCGTTCCAACGACCAACGACTGCGCCAACCCAACCGCCACAAAGCCTTGGAGCAATCCAGCCGCAGCAGGGTGGCTTCGCGCGGATGCTCACCAGGTTGAATCCGCCAACTTCTGTTGCCACCCCAAAGGTCGGCCATCCGTTCCACGATCCGACGCACCGGTTGGGCATCCTCCAGGGCGGGACCGAAATTCCATCCCCCCTGACAGGATTCAGGATCCTCCCAGGCTTTTTCGGCCAACAGCAGATAGCCTGAAAGGGGCACCAGGACATGCTGCCAGGGTCTGACGGCTTCCGGATTACGAATCATGACCGAGTCGTCCGCAATGAAGGCACGGACGATATCCGGAATCAGTCGGTCCTGTGCCCAGTCCCCGCCCCCGATGACATTTCCGGCCCGAACCGAAACCACCGCGACTCGAGGCTCAGAACCGGCCTCGCACGCGAAAAAAGAGCGTCGATAGGCCGAAGTCACCAACTCCGCGCACCCTTTGCTGCCGCTGTAGGGATCCTGTCCGCCCATGGGGTCGCACTCCCGAACCCCCCAAAGCGACTCCGGATTTTCATAACATTTATCGGAAGTGACGATCATGACCACACGGACAGAGGGGGTATGGCGCACCGCCTCCAGCAGATGGACGGTTCCCATCACATTGGTGGCAAAACTCTCCACCGGATCGGCATAGGAAGGGCGCACCAAAGACTGAGCGGCCATATGGATGACAATCTCAGGCCGCACCGCGCCCAACGAAGCGGTCAAGATATCCCGATCCAGAATGTTCCCCATCTCCCCTGCAATCCGACCATCGAGTCCCGCTTCGACATACAGACTGGGCCGGGTCGGCGGCGGCAGAGAGAACCCATAAACCTTGGCCCCCAAATACGCCAGCCAGATGGAGAGCCAACTGCCCTTGAAACCGGTATGACCGGTGAGAAAAACCCGTTTATTTTCCCAGAATCTCCGAGTCACGCCCACACCTTCCATGGGGCTTTCTCCTGATCCCAGAGATCCTGCAGATAATATTTATCCCGCAACGTATCCATGGGCCGCCAGAAACCATCGTGATGGTAGGCTGCCAACTCTCCGTCCCGAACCAACCGACCCATGACATCGATCTCCCAGGAGGCATGATCGTTGTCGATGTAATCGATCACCTTCGGAGAGAGCAGGAAGAAACCACCATTGATCCAGGACAAATCCCCTTCCATCTTCTCCTGAAAACCAACCACCTGATTGTCCGGTTTGATCTGCAACACCCCGAATCGACCAGGGGGACGCACGGCAGTCACCGTAGCCAGACGCCCATGACTCCGATGAAAATCGATCAGATTATTAATATCTAAAGATATCAATCCATCCCCGTAAGTCATCAGAAAAGTCTCGTCACCGATGTACTCCCGAACACGACGAACCCGTCCGCCGGTTCCGCTCTGAATGCCGGTATCCACCAACGTGACAGTCCAGGGTTCGGATTGATTGTCATGCAGTTCAAGATATCTCTGCCGCATATCAATGGTCACGTCCGAGCAATGCAGGACATAATTGGCAAAGAACTCCTTGATCATGTGACCTTTATATCCCAGACAGATGATGAACTCATGGATGCCGTAGTGGGACAGATGTTTCATGATGTGCCAGAGGATGGGGTGTCTGCCAATCAAGACCATGGGCTTTGGACGGACTTCGGTCTCTTCGGCCAGTCGTGTCCCGAAACCTCCTGCTAGAATAATCGCTTTCATGGTGCACCCGACATGGCATTGGACACGACTGGCTCAACCGAGATGGCGTGACGGTTTCCATTCCGTCCTGCCCGAGAAGACGGGAAGCCAGGATTCTGGTTGTTTTACACCCGGACCCCCTCTGGGAGGTTTCACGGGTGGGGAAAGGGTTTGGGCGTACTGACCTATGAGAACAGCATGCCTGAGACAAGGCGCTACACACGTTAGAGACTGTTTGGTGATTCCATGAATGGAATCACCAAAGGTGCAGGGTTCGAATTTGTCGAACCCTGCCTGGTCAAATTGCTTCGCAATTTGGAGGGCCGTGCATGGCCCGCGTAGACTGTTTGGCAAGTGCCAAAAACAGCCTCTTAAGCGGCGAAGCGTACACGATCGCATGTGTACAGCGAAGGGGCATCGCAACGCTGGTATCCATGCTGCTGACGCAACATGTCAAGTGCGTCCTTCGTATCGATAATAGGACACAAAAAGATAGAATATGGAGCACATTACTCGATGTCAACACGACTGGAGGCTGTTTTGATCATTTTCTGCAAATTCCTCCAGAATCTTGTCTACAAATTGCAACAGGATCGGCAGATCGACGACAATCTCATCTTTCCTGCGATCCCCGTTATGACACGGAACAACGAGATGTCGGCAACCATTCATGGCCGCATAGATGGCATGATAGGTGCGGATCAGTGGCGTATAAGGAATCACTTCGATCAATGTGGTTCCAGGTTGCGCAAACACGATGTTGACGGTTCCGGCCCCGGGTGGCGTAATGATCAATCGGGCACTGTTGATGATCTCCAGCTTTTCCTTCATGTTGCGTGTCTCCATATGGACAACCTGGAAACCCCGCGCCTGGAGCACCATTTCCAATTGCGCTTCATTGATGATCCGATCTCGGGATGTGTCTCCATTGTTGCTCAGATTTCTTCGCGAAAGATATAGAAGACTCTTGGGCAAAACGGAGGTATCCACGCCAAAGGCCGGCAGCAGATTTTCCCGCAACCAGGAAAACTCCTGCCATGAATGGCTCATGGGGGCAATGATGGAGGGGAAGATCAAGTTCTTGACATGGAGCATTCTGCCCGTGAACAGACGAATGCGGTCCGAGGTGATACCCAGGGCATTGAGTGTCTCCTCCTGAAACGACAACAACGGCGCACGCACGATCACAGGCAGAGAGCGCAGTTCCGGAATCTCCGTCAGGCACCACAATCTGGGCAACATCTCCACGAACCAGTGGTGGTAATTGGCCCAGGATGCCCCACTCAACAGAATGGCGGGACCCTCTTCGTATTGATCCGTCCCATGGTCCACGTAGTAATTGACCTCCAGGGATCCAGGAAAAGTGGTCTCGCCGTCCCACCCTGTCCCCACATGGATGTCGAAGGTCTGGTTTCTCCTGGTACCATTATATCCCCACCAGGGTAGGGTATTGTGAGTAAACTCCTTGTTGTGGAAACTCTCTTCCATCAGGATTTGCCGATCCAGAAACACCCCGAATCCTGGAAATTCAATGCGCACGTTTTCGAGTTTGGCAATAAAGGGGGGATGGGATCGAATGCGTTCCGCCTGCATATCAAAATTGTGCAACAACGCCCCATAATCGATCTCGCTGTATGGAAACCACGCCCCAAAACCGGCCTCGTGAAACCGATCCTGGTAACCCGGCTTTTGGAGGTGATGACCAGGCGTGCGAATGGTGGGTTGAAATGCGTTCCGATCGGCAAAGTGCGCGCACACATTGCCGTCTTCATGCAACAATCTCTCTGGCAAGACCTGACGACACCATTTTTTGACAGAAACATACGAAAAGGCGACGAGTTTGGCCTCCTGTGAGACTTCCGGACGCCCCCCAACCGGCTGCTGCCGCAGAAATGTGTCAAGGCGGTGGATGATCTTTTCCTCCGCGTAGTTCTCGCGGGCAAAGGTGGTACCTTTGCTGCGGATCTCTTCCGCTTCATCCCGATGCGCGACCAGGAATTGCGCAATGCCGCGCAACTCATTCAGGGTGGAAAATTCCAGGTAGTGTTCTCCAGGGACAAAACAGGCGTGCATGTTCGGTGTCGCTTCATGCACCACCAATCCACCGCCGCGCATGACCTCAAAGCACCAGTCAGTGGCCGGAGCCGACTGCCTCTCGTTGCCAGCAAAGAAAAGATGACAAGGTTCTTCCGCCAGTTCACGCCAGTACCCCAGTTGCGCTTCCGTGTTGAGATGACGCAACTCGGGCTTGCGCAAAATACGCACTCCGGCATGGTTGGCCGCGGACATCCACAGCCGACTGTAACCCGTGTCGTGACCCGAAAACACCATATCTGGTGTCAAGGGGCGCGTGTGGATGGCACGTTTTTCCGGCTGAGGCAGGGGCAGATGCAGGATCTTGCCCGCAAAAGCCGGATCATCCCAGACAGGCAAGGCAGGCACTGTGACATCCAGAAAAAAATCAATCAACCTCGATGCCTTGAGGAGAAGTGACGACTCGACCGAAGCGGCATCCAGCAGCACCGTGGCCAACTTCATGTCGGGCATTTCAAATCGCAAGAGGGTGAGCATTTCTTCGAGAGCCGGACGCGACAAATAGCCGGTACTGCGCGTCAGAACCATCTCCTCTTCCAGAATCAAAAGTTCGGCCTTTTGTTGCTGGCAGGTGATGCTGACCCGTCGATAATCATCGATCAGATCCGCGCCTTGGATCAGACACAGTTCAGCCTGCCAGCCATAGGCGCACATGGCCGCCACGAGTCGCTGTTCGACATGGAAAGGACGTGGCCAGGTCTGACCCGAAAAGATCGCTTCCCGCCGCACCACGACGACACGTCGCCGCTCTCTGGGCTGTCCGGTCAAAGGAAGAATCAAACGTGACGGATCCCGACCCTGCCGCCGCATCTGCTCCAGCGACAACTCCGGAGGCACTCGATTCCAATCGTCCATATCCGGCAGAATCGACCGGAAGCGCGGAACCGTATCCCGCAAGATTCCTAACAGAATCTCGGGAGCAAAGGGATATGGATTGTCGATCACCGGATTGAAAAGATAAGTCAGCAGAGGCGCTATGAACTGATCGAACAACAACGCCTGATCGGTACTTGGAAAATCATCCACCTGCATCCTGAGGGCGACACTTCGATTCACCTCATCCGGGTTGTTATAAAGTGAACCTCCGAGTCTGAGGGCAATCGAGATGAGCGGATGGGAATATCCCTTATTGGCCAACACCATGGCAATAATATAGGCAGATCGTACCCGAATTCGTGGAACCATCAGGTGTTGAATGGTCAAGTACAACTCATCAGGATTGTTTTGCCTGTTCTGCAGATAATCAATCAACGCGGAAGGATCGTCTTCTATATCCAGACGCAAAACCGTTTTTAAAAAGTTCTCCACGGTGTCAATCTCCGTAAATTTTCAAGATGGCGGGAGAATCCCCTCACCCCCTCCCGAAAAACTCCCTTTCGGACGCTCCTCGGCAATGTGCCAAAAACAGGCTGAATCAACCCATGCTCACCAACCGATGCAGGGAATCACACCTCCCAAAGGTCCGGATGCCTGTTGTCGCGCATCTCGGCGTCTGGCAGAAAGGGAGCGAGGTTTTCCAATCTCGGCGAAACCATGGTACCATCGGCCAGTTTGCGGGCAGAGAGTTTCGGACTGAAGGGTTGCGACGGATCCACCACCACCTCACAAAACAGTGGCCCCTCCCACGCAAGAATCTCTGGCAAAGTTGCGTTCAACGCCTCCCGACTGTCCAGACGTCTGTAAGAAAGGCCGAATCCTGCGGCCAACCGTTCAAAATCCGGAAACTCCACACCGGTCTCCGGATTGAATCCCATCAACCCATCCGCAAAATAAGCATGCTGGGTTTGGGAAATCGAATGATAGCCCCCATTGTTGATCACAAAGATCCGAACCGGCAGGCGCAGCGTGACCAGGGTCTGCAACTCCTGAAGATTCATCATGATGCTGCCGTCACCTGCCAGACAGATGA
Source organism: Magnetococcales bacterium (assembly GCA_015232705.1). Lineage (GTDB taxonomy): Bacteria > Pseudomonadota > Magnetococcia > Magnetococcales > Magnetaquicoccaceae > Magnetaquiglobus. The sequence goes on from JADFZD010000003.1 coordinate 31,653, forward strand.
CCGGTTGGCGATCCAAGGCCAGGCAGGCTCCGATGGCTGCCGGCAGATCATACCCCATCCCCGCTGACCCGGAGTTGGTAAACAGACGCTGATCAGGACGCACGACGAAAGCCTGAAAGGTCATGACACAGGCCGAACCGTTGGCACATACAATCGTCTCGCCTCCGGCAAGCGCCAGGGAAAGCTCTTTGACGAATTGATAGGGATTCAAAGGTCGGTTGCCGCGATAACTTTCCAGCACCACGGGATACCGGGCACGCCGCTCCAAACACCAGGAGAGCCAATCAGACCAATGCGCGTTGCGCTGCCTGGCCTCTTTTGTCCACCAGGGAACCCATTGGGTCAGGTCAGCATGGATGGGAAGATCAATACGCAGGGTAGGCTTGATCAATTCCAATGCATCGACATCCACCATGACGATCCAGGCCCGATCGGCAAAATTCTCCCAACTGTAGCTGATTTGCCGAATATTGAGTCGGCAACCAAGGACAAGCAGAAAATCGGCATTCTGTACCGCGATGTTGCCGGCACGATCTCCGACGGTTCCTGGACGACCCACATAACAAGGATGCGCATCTTCCACCAGATCGTGGGCATTCCAGGCCGTCACCAGCGGAACACCCATTCGGGCAGACCAGTCGCGCAAGATCGCCTGGGTCCCGGAACGGGTCACCCCGGTCCCAAGCAGAATCACCGGACGACGGGCTTCCTGAAACCGGGCCAACAAGCTTCTGCCCGCCGCCTCCACGTCGGCGTGTTCCATCCAGTTGGGTGCGCACGGCAACGCATACCCTTGCAGACTTCCCTCCTCCACCAGCGCCCCCTGCACATCCACCGGCACGTCAAGCCACACGGGTCCGAAACGTCCCTCCCAGGCTGCATGCCAGGCTCTCTCCAGATGATGACGAATGGTGCGCGGATCGCTGATCAAAGCGCTGTATTTGGTGATCGGGGCAACCATGGCGAGAATATCGGCCTCCTGATCACCCAACTGTCGGGCCCGCGAGGCGTAACGCGCCAGACAAGTGGCGTATTTGACCTGCCCGGAAACGACAAACATCGGAATCGAGTCGGTCCAGGCTCCGAAAACACCGGTAATGGCATTGGTTCCACCCGGACCCGTGGTGACGTTGACCAACGGAATTCTTCCGGATGCCCGATAGTACCCCTCTGCCGCAATGGCACAGGCCTGTTCATGGTGGTTGAAAATACAACTCAAACCCGGATGACGACCCAATGCATCGTTGAGGTGCATCGCACCGCCTCCGGTCACCATGAAAACATGACGTACCCCTTTGTCCGCCAACCAGCGGGCGATATAATCCGCGACTCTGATCATCCCTCTGCTCGATCCTTGCCATCCTTATGAAGAAAATACATCTCCGACACGCCTCGACCTTTCTGGTGCGAATCAACCGCACCCAACAACCTGGGATGCCGGTCCAGCCACTCAGTACGGTTGAACCGCCAGGATCAGAACTCCCGGAGTAGCATCCGATCCCAACGGTGGGAGATGGACGATTTCAATCAATATACCGTAATCACACTCATGACGCCATGCTCACAGGATCAGTCGGCAGAGATCCTGACCAACTTCAGCTTGATGGGGACTGAACTCCGACCATTCCATGGTATCTGGCGACAAACGCCAGAAGACTATAATAAATACATCTTTATCATATTTTAATCATCAATAGAATAAAACAACACCCAAAGATTTGGTGTAAACGCATGATATATTCTTGTTAAGTTTTGCCATGATACGCCAACAGACGATCAGAATCGTCGAAGCCCAGTTCCCTAAATTGCTTCGCTATGTGGCGGCCCATCCATGGCCCGCATCGGTTGTCAGGCCATTGCCAAACAGCCTCTTAATCTGGAGTTCGACACACGCTTTGCTGGCCGGATCGAGCACCAAACCAGTGGGATTTCATGTGACAAGAAGCAACGCATTCTTGATATCTTGCTCGAAAACGATTGCAAAACCCTCTTAAAAAAAATATGCTGTATCACAGCAACATGCATTCATACCTACAAAATTGCAGACTCATTTGATCTTGCAAACTTTGCCATTTCACGAATAAATACGTTATAACAAACAACTTATAATTGTAATATATTTTAATGTAATTCAGAACATCAAGTAAAGGAGTTCCCAAGATGAGTCGCAACGCCTCTACACTGAATTCGCCTCCTCCCCAGGAATTGCCGGATATCGATTTTTTGCTTCAGGGAGCGTTCGTTCGCACCGGAGACCACCTCCTCATCCAGAAAGAGTCGGGGGACCGTCTGCTGCTTGAGGATTATTTTGCCCAAGATGTCCGACCCGCGCTCCAGGCACCCAATGGCGCCCTGCTTTTGGCCGAAACCGTGGAACTCCTGACACAACAAACCAAGCCGGGCACCCTCGTCGCCGGACCGAGCATGCATGTCGATGCCCCACCCAACATCGGTACCAGTACGAAATTGGTGGGTCATGTCACAGCCACCGGACCGGATGGCGTCAGTCGAACCCTTCAGGAAGGAAGCCCGGTCCACCCCAAAGATGTCATCAAGACGGACAAAGGCGCCTCGGTTCTGTTCAAGTTCGTGGATGGTACGGAGTTCCAACTGAGCAATCAGGCCCAGGCGGTACTCGACAAGTACCAATTCGCTCCCGAAGAAAAACAGGGCGCCTTCGAAGCCACGGTCGTCCGAGGAATTTTTCGCTATCAAAGCGGTGAACTGGCCTTCCAGCATCCAGGTCAACACTCACTGATCAAAACCCCAACCGCCATGATCGGCGTGCGCGGCAGTGAATTGTCGGGTGAGGTCGCTGAGGATGGTTCCACCACGGTGGTGCACTCCTCGGGAATTCTGGATATTTCAGATGCCTCGGGTCGCGAAACGGTTACCCTGTTGGAACCTGGTACTGCCACCTCCGTCACCTTTGGCGCCGCATCACCCGCCCCGATTTTCCGTCCTACCACGCCATTTCTCAATCACCTGAAAAACAATCTCGACTTCGACCTGATCCGGGATCACGGCAGTGAGGGACGCAAAGAGGATGGCAACAAGCCGCAGGAAAAAGGAGGGGGCAGCGAAGGAGTCAGTTCGTCCGTTGGCGATAAATCCCATGTCGCGGACGGAAAAACGGATCATGCTCCTGAAGGATCAGGAGTGGAGAAACTCTCTGCAGGACAAAATCAGTTGGTCACCCCAGGTGAAGCCATCAAGGATCCTTTGTCCGGAAAAGAAAAAGAGCTTTCATCGCTTGCAACCAATGATCTTTTTCTGACCAGCCAAGCATGGACAACCACCAGCGAAAATGATTTGCACGCCGACAAAGGAAATGCTTATTCCAGTTGGATGGCCGCAGGCGTACAACAGGATGAGGTCTATCGCCCCAGATTGACCAATTCCGACAGCCAGACCACCTCGGATACCATCTTACCGCCGACGTTGCCAAGCAAAACCGGTGTATTCCTGGATAGCCCGGTTGGCGGCGTGACCTATACCTCTGGCAGTATGACCGGCGTAACCACCAGTTCTGGTGGTTACGCCTACAAGCCTGGCGATATCGTAGTGTTCAAAATTGGCGATATCGTGCTCGGCAGCTCCCAGGGGCAAAGCTATGTGACCCCCGTAGACCTGGCGCCTTCCAAGAACTCCAATACCATCGTCAACATTCTGAGACTCTTGCAAACTTTGGACTCGGACGGCAATCCGAACAACGGTATTCAGATCTCCGAGCAGGCCCAGGAGGCTGCCAAAGGGGTCACGGTGGATATCAACGCATCCATCGAGGAGTTTGGCTCCAACAATCAGTTGATCAGTCTGGTGAGCAATCCAGAGCTGTTCGATCCAGGATTGCCACCCAAAGAGGGGTTGTTGTCTGCGGTCGAAGCGATGGCACACTTCAAAGAGACGCTCCAGGAGTTGGCGGATCTGGATGAAGGCCAACTCACCGATCTCTTGGAAGTACTCGACGAAGTCGATGGCGCGCTGAACGCATCAGCATCCGAAGTAAGCCATGACACCCTGCAGGCAAACGAGGATACGCCCTTCAGTTTCACCATCCAAACGTTGCTGGCCAATGATCGTATCACGAGCAATGTCACCTTGGAACTGATGCGGATCACCCAGCCGGCCCACGGCGTGATCGAAATTTCTTCGGATGGCGGATTGGTCTATACTCCTCTATCCAATTATCACGGATCAGACAGTTTCAGTTATACCATTCCCGATGGCATCGGCGGTTATGTTACCGCCGAGGTCCAGATCGGGGTGACAGCCGTCAACGATGCTCCGATCTCGGCCAACAAAACGCTCACCCTGGCCGAGGATGGCCGCTTGACCCTCCAGGCCAGCGATTTCGGGTTTGCCGACATTGATGACAATACCCTCTCCTCGGTGACCATCACCAGTCTGCCCGGTTCGGGTACGCTCTGGCGAGACGCGAACCATGACGGCACGCAAAATGCCGGCGAAACACTTGCCCAGGGTGCGACCATCACGGCGGCCCAGATCGCGGACAACGAACTGCTCTTCTCCCCGGTTGCCGATGCCAATGGCACGGGTTACGCCGCCATCGGCTTCACGGTAAGCGACGGGTTGCTCGCGAGTAGCGCCAGCACCCTGACCGTGGATGTCACCCCGGTCAACGATGCCCCGATCTCGGCCAACAAAACGCTCACCCTGGCCGAGGATGGCCGCTTGACCCTCCAGACCAGCGATTTCGGGTTTGCCGACAACGATGGCAATACCCTCTCCTCGGTGACCATCACCAGCCTGCCCGGCTCGGGTACGCTTTGGCGAGACGCGAACCATGACGGCACGCAAAATGCCGGCGAAACACTGGCCCAGGGTGCGACCATCACGGCGGCCCAGATCGCGGACAACGAACTGCTCTTCTCCCCGGTTGCCGATGCCAATGG
>JADFZD010000040.1 GCA_015232705.1 Magnetococcales bacterium
GACCGGTGGCGCGGGTGAGCGGTCTGGAGGATCTGCCGGTTGGCGATGCGCGGCGCGGCGTGTGGAGTGGGCGGGTGGCTGCTGGGGGTGCGCCTGGGTTTGAGTTCATCCCGTCGTCCGATGGTCCACCGAAACGGGTGGTGCCGCTGGTTCAGGGTGTGGAGCCGGGGCCTGTGGCGCTTTTGAATGGATCCCAGCAGTTTGTGAGTCGGATTCCGCTCACCTCCCTGGCGTTGCCGGTGGCTGGGAAGGATGGGGAGGTGGGGCGGTTGGGGCTTGCGGAGGTTCGTCTGGCCGAGGGGAACGGTGCGCTGCTGGTGACCGGGCCGGTTCTGGCGGAGGCGCGTGAGCGCCTGTTGCTGGGGGTTGCGTTGCGGCGTGCCGGATTTGCGCATGGCATTCTGGTGGATGCGGGTGAGAATCCGGAGCGGGTGACGCAGGTCTGGCGTGACTATCTGCATCACCAGACGCGTCTGCCGGCGCTTTTGGCGCTGGAGGCGGCCTGGAAGGCGAGCGGGGAGAAGCGGGCCAATCCGTTTCATTTCTTCGGTTGGGCTGGTTGGGAGGGGGAGGATGCGCGGGAGCGGTTTGCGGAGGAGGTTACCGAGGCGGCGCGGTTGCGCGAGTCTGGCCAATCCGAGGCGGCGCTCGGGCGGATCGAGAATGCCTTGACCCTGGCCAAACGAGCCGGACGGGAGGATGAGATCGGCAGGCTGATGGTTCAGGCGGTGTCGCTCTGGTCGGGGCTGGGCGAGGATGGGCGGGCGCTGGAGTTGCAGGGGTGGTGGCTGACGCGGCTGGAGTCGATGGGTGCCTCGGGAGAGCGTTTGGCGCGCGCCCGGCATGTGTTTGGGGTGTTGCTGGCGCGGTTGGAGCGTTACGAGGAGGCGATGCCGCATTTGGAGGCGGCGATGGCTCTTTGGTCGCGGCACGGGGAGGGGGAACGACCGGGCGCCATGGCTGAGGGTGAGGTGGCGCGTGGCGTGGTGGCCGAGAATCGCGGTTTGGCGGGCGAGGCGCTGGCCCGATTCGAGTTGGCATTGGAGCTGGATGAGAAGCGTCAGGATCGCGCGGCGATGGCCGAGCATCAGCTGCGACTCGGGCGGATCCACATGCACCGGCTGTACCGTCCGGAGCCGGCTTTGCGGGCTTTCGATCAGGCGGTGGCGCTGTTTGATGCGGTCGGGGATCGGGTCGGGGAGGGACGCGCCAGGCTGGAGATCGTGATGGCGCGTATCGGCATGGGGGAGCTGGAGCTGGCGGAACGGGAGCTTGCACATGCCCGTCGTCTGGCCGAGGAGAGCCGGGACGCCCGTTCAAGTGCCGAGGTTTTTCTGCGGGAGGCCAACATCGCCTGGTATCGCGGTGCCTATCAGGAGGCGTTGCAGGCGTTGGAGCGGGTCGAGCCGTGGCTTGAGAAAAATCCGGATCCCCGTTTGGCGATTCAGTTGGCCAACAGTCGCGGCCTGATTTATTGGAGTCTGAACGAACCGGATCTGGCGACGCGCCATTTGGATGCGGCCATCGAGCGGGCGAAGAAGCGCAATCTGACGGGTGAGCTGGCGGCCTCTCTCAACAACCGTGGGTTGATCGAGCGTCAGGCTGGGGAGTCGGAGGCGGCTTTAGTCTCATTCCAGAGGGCCTTGTCTTTGGACGAGGCGCGGCATGACAGGCAGCAGATGGGCAATTCGTTGCGCAATATCGGCATCACGCAGATGAAGCTCAAGCGGCTCCCGGAGGCCGAGGCAGCGTTGTTGCGTGCCGAGGCGTTGGCTGGGGAGACAGGTGATCGTATTTTGCAGGCCAAGGGGTGGTTGGCATTGGCGCAGCTTCGGCGTCTTCAGGAGCGACCGAAGGAGGCGTTCGAGGGGTTTGAGCGGGTTGCGGAGCTGTCGAAGAGAATCGGATTGGCCGAGGTGCGGTGGCGGTCTTTGACCGGGTCTGCCGGGGTGTTGCGTGTTTTGGGTCGGGATGAGGAGGCTTTGGCGCGGCATGCCGAGGCGATCCAGGTGGTGGAAGGTTTGCGTGCGCCGCTGGAGATCGACGCATTGCGTCACGGGTTTTTGGAGGACAAGCAGGATCTGTATCGGGACATGATCGTGCTGCTGGCGGATCGCGGGCGTGAGCGTGAGGCGTTCGATCTGCTGGAGCGTTCCCGATCCGGGGATTTTCAGGATCTGCTGGTTTCCGGAAGTGCCATCGAGGCGCATCCCGGGGATGAGGTCCGATTGAAGCAGGTCAATGCATTGTTTGCGGAGGTGGAGTCACGGGCGCGGTCGTTGGCGGCTCTCAAAGGGTCGGAGGCGAAGTTGTGGGCCGATTATCGGGTCAAACGCGCCGAGGCTGAGGAGGCGTTGTTGAGTTTGCGGGTGCGGAATCCGGGGTTGGCGGCGCGGGTCACGGCAGCCCCGGTCACGTTGGCGCGGTTCGAGAAATCGTTGCCTGCCGGAGTAGGGGTGATCAGTTATTTTGTGACGGAGAAGGAGCTGTTCATCTGGTTTTCGCGCGCCTCGGGGACGCATTTCAAGCGGGTGCCGGTGGCCGAGGCGCGTTTGGAGGAGACGATCCGTGCCTATCGGGATGCCATGCAGAATCAGGCGCGTGTGGAGGAGTTATTGATGCGTCTGCATGGGTGGTTGATCGAGCCATTGGCTGAGGCGATGGACGGGGTGACGCATCTGGGGATTGTGCCGCATCGGGCGTTGCATTACCTGGCGTTTGCCGCTCTGCGGGCGCCGGAGGGGTGGTTGATCGACCGTTTTCCGATCTTTCATGCGCCGTCGGCCTCGTTATTGGATCGGACTTTGAATCGTCCGTTGGGGGAGAAGCGTGTTGAAGGGCGGGTATTGGCGATTGGCAATCCGGATTTGGGGGATGCGGATTTTGATCTGGCCATGGCCGAGTTCGAGGCTGAGAGTGTGCGCGGCAATTTCAGCGAGGGGGATCTTCTCAAGGGAAAGAGGGCCAGCAAGGGATGGATTGTGGCGCACATTGGGGAGTATTCGGTGATTCACATCGCGGCGCACGGGGATTTTCAGAACATCAACCCATTATTTTCCGCTCTTTGGTTGGCGAGTGGGGCATCGAAGACGGGTCACAAGGGTGGTGAAGTGGTTTCGGAGGCTGGGCGGTTGACGGCGCGTGAGGTGGCGGGTTTGTCGATTCGGGCGGAGTTGGTGACGTTGAGTGCCTGTCAGACCGGGTTGGGGCAGTTGCGCGGGAGTGAGATATTGGGGTTGAACCGGGCATTTTTGTATGCCGGGACGCGAGCGGTGTTATCATCGTTGTGGCGGGTGGATGATTTGGCCACGGCCTTGTTGATGAAGCATTTTTATCGGTATTATGGGCGGATGGGCAAGGCAGAGGCGTTGCGGCAGGCGCAGTTGGTGGTGCGGCAGGGCCAGGCGCATCCGGCCAATTGGGCGGGGTTTGCGTTGGTGGGGGAGTTTCGGTGAGGCGAGGCGTCTGGAATCATGCTCCAACGTTTGCAGGGGACAGGGGACCGAAGGGCCCCGGCGGAGGTTCGGAGGCAGAGCCTCTGAGGTTTTGGTTCTGACTTTGACTTATTTTTCTTTTCCTGTTTGTGTTTTTTGATTTCTTGAATCCTTTAATTTATCCTTCCTTCTATAAATTTTATCTATCTTTTGATTTTTGCGCGCTCTTAAAAAAGCGATTTTCACGATTTTTGTGAAAATCGCTGCTCGCAGCCTTGGCTGCGGGATCGCGTCGTTTGCGAAGCGATCCCGCGAACGTGGCCCGACCCACCGGAGGTGGTGATCGTGTTGAACCATTCGCCCTGAATCGTTGTCAAAAGCGACAGGTCACAAAACCTCTGGGCTTTGCCCCTACTTTGCCAGGGGCCATTGTCCCTGGACCCCAATGACTCAAAGCCACCCATCATGAATCTCAAACGACATATTTTCATCCTGGCCCTCTCTCAGGGACTCTTGACGCTGAATAACGTCACCCTGATCGCCATCAATGGTCTGGCGGGACTGCTGCTCGCACCCGACCCGACATGGGCGACCCTGCCGGTGGCGGCTTTCGTGGCAGGAGCTGCCCTGGCGACCCTGCCGGCATCGTTCTATATGCTGCATCAGGGACGACGGAAAGGATTTCGCCTTGGCGCACTCCTCGGCCTGACAGGCGGTCTGCTTGCCATGGTCGGTGTGGTCGAACAGACCTTCATGCTGATCTGCCTGGGAAGCCTGCTTTCGGGATTTCATAACGCCTTCGGCCAACAGTACCGTTTCGCGGCTGCCGATGTCGCCTCCGAAGCGTGGAAAAGCCGCGCCATCTCCTGGACACTGGCTGGCGGAATCCTCGGAGGCGTGCTCGGACCGGAGTTGAGCAAATTCACCCGCGATCTGGTCACCCCGCTGTTTGCGGCCTCGTATGGATCACTGGCCCTGTTTACCCTGCTGGGGTGGTGGGTCCTCGGATGGCTCGATCTTCCGCCGGTTCATGAAAAGCAGTTCGGTACATCGGGACGCCCGGCCTGGCGGATCATCACCCAGCCGGTCTATCTGGTGGCCGTGCTCGCCTCGGTCACCGGATACGGGGTCATGAACCTGCTGATGGCCGCGACACCCCTGGTGATGCAAGCCTGCTCCATGCCGTTTGGCGATGCCGCCTTTGTGCTTGAATGGCATGTGCTCGGCATGTTCGTGCCGTCGTTTTTCACCGGCCCGCTGATCCAACGTTTCGGGGTGCTCAGGGTGCTCCTGGCCGGGGTGCTGTTGCTGTTCGGCTGTACGGCCATCGCCCTCTCCGGCCAGACATTGGCCCACTTCTGGTGGGCCTTGATGCTACTCGGCATCGCCTGGAATTTTCTCTATATCGGCGGAACCACCCTGCTGACCACCACCTATCGGCCCGAAGAGAAGGCCCATGCCCAGGGGTTTCATGACCTGGCGGTGTTTGGCGTTCAGACCGTGACCGCACTGACCTCCGGCATGATCGCCACCTCCAGCGGCTGGGATGGCCTCCATCGCGATGCCTTGCCCGCGATTACCCTCACCGCCCTGGCCATTCTGGGATTGATGATACGTCGTTTACGTCTGGAACCTTCGACTTGACTCTTCGGATTGCGGTGGAAAAAGGGCTGGCACGAGCCATGGCAGAGCATGTATGATATCCTGAGATGGCAGCTCACCCCTCGGGCGCGTTGACCTGTTGCCTCAGGCCTCGATACGGTGTTGCGACGCTCCTTCGCGGCTCACATACTCCCTTTGTATGCTGCGCTGCCCGGGTCGTCGCGCCCTGTTCTGAAGGCGCGCTGCCTTCATGGGTCAACACGCTCTTGAGTCAACCCACATCAGGATTCCAACGCATGGCCTGTGACCAGATTTTTATTCGCGACCTGCTGGTGCGCTGCATCATCGGCATCCAGGCGTGGGAACGCCATACCGTGCAGGATGTGGTGATCCAACTGGAGTTGACCACCGATACCACCCGCGCCGGTGCAAGCGACCGGATTGAGGATGCGGTGGATTACAAGAAATTGACGAAACGGATCGTGGCCCACGCCGAGGCTGCGGCGTGTCAGTTGGTCGAGGCGCTGGCCGAGCAGATCGCGGCCATCTGCCTGGAACATCCGTTGGTCGAGGCGGTACGGGTGAGCGTCGAGAAACCAGGAGCGCTGCGTTTTGCGCGCACGGTCGGCGTCACCATCGAACGGCGGCGTGCAGGAGCATGAACCATGGGAGTCAAGATGTTCGCGCATGCCAGCATGCGCAACTGCCGGATCTAGGATGAACGAACCGGTCCTGATCGCCTTTGGTGCCAACATCGCGCCCGAAGAGAATCTGTCCGCCGGGATCGCTCGACTGCATGCGGCAGTTGGGGTGCGCGCCATCTCCACGGTCTATCGTACCCCGGCCCTGATCGATGCCACCACCCCGGCGGATGTGGATCTGCCCGACTATCTGAACGGCGCGCTCAGCATCGAGGGGGTCTGGGAGCCATTGAGGTTGCGTCAACTGTTGAAAAAAATCGAACGGGAACAGGGCAGACAATCCGGTCAACCCGGATGGGCACCCCGTCCCCTGGATTTCGACATCGCCTTTATGGGTACGACACACTTTGACCAGGAGGGGTTGATCATCCCGGATCCCGATATTCCCAAACGGGATTTTCTGGCCGTGCCCCTCGCGGAACTCGCACCCCAACTGATCCATCCGCTGTTGGGCGAGCCTTTGCTCCAGGTGGCGGCCCGTTGGATGGACCAGGCTTCGTCCATGCGCGCCGATCCGAGCGTGACCGCCCGTTTGCGGGCCATTATCTCCTTGTGACCGGCTCGGGATTCCGGTATAGATAATTGTTGAAAATCTCGGTCCCGAACCATACCTCCCGCATTATTTTTTTGGAGAGATCATCCCAATGTCGAACCATTTCGAAGGGGTCTTTACCGCCCTGATCACCCCGTTCAAGAACAATCAGGTCGATGGCGAGGCGTTGCGCAACCTGATCGAATACCAGATCGCCAACGGCGTGCATGGCATCGTGCCGTGCGGCACCACCGGTGAATCGGCCACCCTCTCCCATGAGGAGCATCGCGAGGTGATCCGACTGGCGATCATGGCCGCTGCCGGACGGGTGAAGGTGATCGCCGGAGCAGGTTCCAACTCCACGAGCGAATCGATCGAACTGGCGCGCTATGCCCAACAGGCCGGCGCGGATGGCGCCCTGCTCATCACCCCGTACTACAACAAGCCAGGACAGGAAGGGCTCTATCAACACTATCGCACCATCGCCGAAAGCGTGCAGATTCCGCTGGTGCTCTACAACGTGCCGGGACGCACCGGGGTCGATCTTCTGCCGGCCACGGTGGCCCGTCTGGCCAATCTCGGCTCGATCGTCGGCCTGAAAGAGGCGACCGCCGGCATGGAGCGCGCTTCGACCATCCGGCGCATGTGCGGCAATGCCATCACCCTCTTTTCCGGTGACGATGCCACCTTTTTGCCTTTCCTCTCCATCGGCGGCAAGGGGGTGATCTCGGTCACCTCCAACGTCGCGCCCGCCCAGATGGTGGACATCTGGAACGCCTGGCAGGCCGGGGATGCCGCCAAGGCACTGGAGGCCCATGAACATCTGCTCGATCTCAACCAGAAGCTCTTCTGCGAGACCAATCCGATTCCGGTGAAAGCCGCCGCAGCCATGCTCGGGTTGTGCGAACCGGAGATCCGTCTGCCCCTGACCTGGCTGGCCGAAAACAACCAGGCCATCGTGCGCGCCACGCTGGTCAAGCTGGGATTGCTGGCCGAAGCCTGAGAACCGAACCGATGAAGACCGGGAACCAACACCAGGTTCCCGGTCACCGGTATCCATAGGAGATCCGGAATCCAGCTTTCCGGAGGCAAGTTAATATATCATGGGCATCAAACTGATCAGCGAGAACCGCAAGGGGCGGTTCAATTACGAAATCCTGGAGAGTTTCGAAGCCGGCGTGGTACTCACCGGCACGGAGGTCAAATCCTTGCGGGCCGGCAAGATCAATCTCAGCGACTCCTTTGCCGTGATTCAGCGCGGGGAGTTGACCTGGCTCAACGCCAACATCTCGGGCTATACCCACGGCAACATCTACAACCACGATCCGCTGCGCACCCGCACGCTTCTGGTGCATCGGTACGAGATCCAGCGTTTGATCGGCGTGACCAAGGAGAAGGGATTGACCCTGGTGCCGCTCAAGGTCTACTGGAAGGATGGACGGGTCAAACTCGAAATCGGTGTCGGACGTGGCAAGAAGCTTTATGACAAGCGGCAAACCGTGCGTGAGCGCGAGTGGACGCGTGAAAAGGGACGGATTTTGAAGGGCGAGTGAAGCGGGTCGCGGCACGTTGTATCGGGTGCGACGGCACGCTGTCATGGGACCCATGACAGCGTTCACCGGTTCGGAAGCGGCTCGCGGAACAGGCCTTTTGGGGAAACGATTCAGGCCGTTTCGGCATCGTCTCCGGAGAGCACCAGGGGGCTGGCCCGGTAGGTGACCACCTTGCGGCTGGTGATTTCGATGGGTTCTCCGGTTTTGGGGTTGCGGCCCGGACGAGCCCGCTTGCTGCGCACCGAGAAGACGCCGAATCCGGAAAGTTTCACGGTCTCCCCCTGCTCCAGCCTTAGGGTGATCATCTCGAATACCTGCTCCACGATAGCGGTCGATTTGGGTCGTGAAAGCCCGATGCGTTCATATACCGCTTCGACCAGATCCGCCTTTGTGGTAGTTGCCATCTTTCTCCCCTTGAATTCCAGAAGCTCCATGGAATGTTCACGTGCGATGCATCGATCCACGCACTCCTGAAATTGTGGAGAGGTGAACCGGATCAACCAATTGGCACAACGCCGAATCAGTATGCCCTGCAATTCGGTATATTCGCAAGAGTCATTATCACTTTTTGCAATAGGGTTTTTAAAAAGTGGGTCATTTCCCGGCTTCAGGGGAATTGAGCAGCGCTTCTATCTTGCGATATTCCTCCTCCATGGCGTCGAGTTGGGTCATGGAGAGCGGTTTGTTCTTTAGTTCGACCTGTCCGCGCAGACGCATGGCCTGCCATTTCACCCGATAGGCGCCGATGCGATCGGCGTGGGCCTTGAACCACTCCACCTCGTCCTGGGCCTGCTGGAAGTCATCGGCTTGCAGGGCCTTGCGCAGCCGATTGGCCTGTTCGGGCGCGTGTTCCAGGAACGCGCGGCGTTGGCGTTCGATCTCCTGGGGATCCCCTTCCACGGGTTTGAGCACGGCAGCGATGCCGGTGGGGGCATCGGCCTTTTCGGCCAGGGGTGTCATGGATTTGCGCAGGAAGGGATCCAGGGCGGCCAGAAGCTCCTCGGAGCGGTAGGGCTTGCGCAAAAAGCCGTTCATGCCGGCCTCCTGGCAGCGCTGTCGATCGGTTTCCAGGGCATGGGCCGTGCAGGCGATGATGGGAACGCGGGTGTTGAGAAACTGTTCCGGGTCAGCGGAGCGGATTTTGCGGGCGGTTTCATGGCCGTCGAGATCCGGCATTTGCAGATCCATCAGCACCAGGTCGAACGGTATGGATTTCAGGATTGCCAGGGCATCGGCGCCGTTGCTGGTGAGGGTCACTTCGTGACCGGCCTGTTCGAGAAGGTTGAGCGCCACCTTTTGGCTGTTGATGAGGGCATCGACCACCAGGATGCGCAGTCTGGTCGGGCGACGACCACCGATGCGGCGCGGGGTGGAGGGTGCCGAGGGGACGACCCGACCCAGGGCACGGTTGACCGCGCGCAGCAGTGGGAAGCGCAGTATCGGTTCGGAGAAGGGAACGGCATCGGAGAAGGCTTCGGCGAGGAGAGTCTCTTCGAGGCGCCGGGCAGGAGGTGCGGTGACCACCGGACGATTGTTCCAGCCATCGCGTTGGGTGAGTTCGGGGGGTACGGTTTCGGCCTGGCGGAGCAGGTGATAATCGACGATCAGCAGATCAAAGGGCGATTGCGACTCTGCCGCCTGGCGCAGGGCGCTGCACAGTGTTTCGAGATCGGCCACCAGGGTGGCATGCGCCCCGGCCAATACGAGCAGATCGCGTAAGATTTCGCGTCCAGTGGGGTTGTCATAGGCCGCGAGGATGCGCAGCCCGGCCATGGGCAAAGTGGACCCTTCGTTGCGCCCGCCCCGATCTTCCATGACCGCTTCTTGACCTGCCGGTGTTCGTTTTCCGGTGGCAAAGCGCGCGGTGAAATAAAAGGTGCTTCCCTCTCCCAGGGTGCTTTCCACCCAGATGGTGCCATTCATCAGGTGGGTGATGCTGCGACAGATGGTCAGGCCCAGGCCGGTTCCGCCATATTTGCGCGTGGTGGAGCCATCCACCTGGGTAAAGCGGTCGAAAATCAGTTCCAGGTGATCTTCCGGGATGCCGATGCCGGAGTCGGCAACCGAGAATTGGAGCATCACCGTGCCGTCGGACTCCTCGGAGGCGCGGGTTACGCTCAGGAGCACCTCCCCTTTTTCGGTGAACTTGATGGCGTTGCTGATCAGATTGATGAGCACCTGGGAGAGACGCAGCGGATCCCCCACCAGGGTTTCGGGGAGATCAGGCGCGATGCGGCTGTAAAAGCCGATGCGTTTTTGGTGGGCGCGGATGGCCATGGTTTCGCAGGCCGCGCCGATGCGTCCATGGACAACGAAGGGGACGCTTTCGAGCTTGAACTTGCCGGCCTCGATTTTCGAGAGGGCGCGGATGGAGTTGAT
>JADFZD010000041.1 GCA_015232705.1 Magnetococcales bacterium
GGTTCGGATTGCTGTTGATTCTCAAGCACGGTGAACAGGTCTATACTCTCTACGGTCATAACCTCAACCTGCTGGTTCATGTGGGGGATCGGGTGCGCGCCGGCGCCACCATCGCGGAGAGCGGCGATACCGGGGTTCTCGATGGCGTGCCCGGACTCTATTTCGAAATGCGGGTCAACGGCAAAACCATCAACCCGGCCAATTGGCTGATCAACACCGGATGATGAACAGGCAATCCGGTTGGGTCTGATTCTTGTATACATTCGACCGAACCCAAAGGGATGTTCGGGCGCATTTTGTGAGACTACGGCAAAGAGATTCAGGAGACGGTATGAACAATCCAAAACGGGGCCAGCGCCCCTGGCTCTTCGGCGGCGTGCTGGCAATGGTGCTGATCGGGGCTGGCATGATGTCTGAAAACGTCCAGGCGGTCAGTCAGATCACCTACGAGAAACTGCGCGTCTTCTCGGAGGTCTTCTCGCTCATCAAGCAGAACTACGTCGAGGAGGTGGATGAAAAATCCATTCTTTACGGCGCGATACAAGGGATGCTCAAAACCCTGGATCCCCACTCCTCCTTTCTGACCCCCGAACACTTCAAGGAAATGCGCGTCGATACGCGTGGCGAATTCGGTGGTCTGGGCATCGAAATCTCCCGCGATGACCGGGGGGTGCGCGTGGTCTCTCCCATCGAAGATACCCCGGCCTATCGCGCCGGCATGAAGGCGGGCGACATCATCATCAAGATCGACGATGTCAATACCGCTGACATGGATCTCCTGGATGCCGTCAAAAAAATGCGAGGCAAGCCCGGCTCCAAGATCCTCCTCCAGGTGATGCGCAAAGGGGAATCCAAGCCATTGAACTTCACCCTGGTGCGGGCAATCATCAAAATCCGCAGCGTCAAATGGCGCGAGGAGGCCCCAGGCATCGGCTATGTGCGTATCATCCAGTTCAACGAGCAAACGCAACCCCTGCTCGAAACCGCCATGACCGATCTCACCAAAAAAACCGAAGGAGGCAAACTCAAAGGGGTGGTGCTCGATCTGCGTAACGATCCCGGTGGTCTGCTCGATCAGGCGGTGTCGGTCTCGGACGCCTTCCTGGAAGAGGGGCGCATCGTCTACACCAAGGGACGCATTCCGGGCAAGGATATGTCGTTCGACGCCCAAAGCGGAGATCTGGCCAATGGCGTGCCGATCGTGGTGCTGATCAACGGCGGATCCGCCTCGGCCTCGGAGATCGTCGCTGGCGCCCTGCAGGACCACAAGCGCGCGGTGATCATGGGTACGCAATCCTTTGGCAAGGGGTCGGTGCAGACCATCATTCCGCTGGCTGACGGCTCAGGATTGCGTCTGACCACGGCCCAGTACTACACCCCCAACGGACGGTCGATCCAGGCCAAGGGGATCACGCCAGATATCGTGGTCGAGGATCTGGATGTGAAGGACAAGAAAAATCAGTCGCGTCCCAAGGAGGCGGATCTCAAGGGCCATTTGCAAAACGCCGATGCGCCGGAGAAGGGAACCCAGGGCGACAATGGGGAGGAGTCCAAGCCCGACACCGACAAGGAGAAAGATCTCAAGCAGGAGAAAGAGCCGCCCGCCTCCGAGCCGGAAGCCGCCGAGCCCGACAAGGGATCGAAGAAGGAGGGCGGAGAGACCGAAGAGGAGAATCTCGATCGCATCACCGGTCACGTCAAGCAGGATCACCAGTTGCAACGCGCACTGGATCTTCTGAAAGGTTTCCAGGTGCTTGAGGGTCGGGTGAAGAACAAGCCGGCGGGGAGCAAGTAGATTTGACCGCCGATCAGACCCGCCACGCCTCCCGGCCCGAACCGGAAATCGGGCCGGACGCGCCATCTCCGTTCCAGAGCGGCTCTGCCTTGATGGATGGGGATGGAGAGCAGGCGCCTGAATCCCAGACGCCAGAGAACCCTGGACGCGACGAACCCGGTGTGCCGGAATCCACCGCCGTGCATCCCACGGCGGCCCTGGTCGCGGAGCCGGCTTTCACACGGGTTGGCGACGCCGATCCGTCTGGTACCCAAGAGAGCGACGAAGACGTACCGCTGGATGAAGAGGCACTCGACAGCCGGAACGATTCTGGCGAACGCCTTGAGGATCTGCCGTTTCTGGAAGATTCGACCCTTGAGACGAACTTCACCTCCGGGGTGATCCCCAGCGCCGATGACATGGACATCATCCTTGTGGCGGATTCCACGACTGCCGAAAGCCCCGCCGCCGATGACATCTTCCTTGTGGCGGATTCCACGACTGCCGAAAGCCCCGCCGCCGATGACATCTTCCTTGTGGCGGACGATCGCATCGATGCCTTTTTGCCTCCCGGTTCGCCGGTCCAGGAAGAGGCGACATTGCCCTCCGAGTCTGACGGCCTCCTCCCGGATGCCTCGGAAGACCCCCATCCGGAGCGTGAAGAGCGGGCCTCAGCTCAGCCCGATGAGGATGGCGCGCTGCCACCTTCTGCCTCATTCGAGAAGTCAGCAAGCGCCGAGGAAGAGAACGACAGACCGGTGACCCTGCTCAAACGGGTCTATTTGCCCGAAGCCGATGCGCCGGAATCGGATAGGGAAGAGAGGCTGCATCCAAAAGATGGTGCTCACCTTCCCCCGCCTGGCCATGCCATGCGGCAGGAGATCGACTATGAACCGGTGGAGGAGAACGACTACGACCCGGCCACAAACCGCTGGTGGATTCTCCCTCTGGTGGCGGGCGTGGTCTTCTTTTTGGCGGGAGTTGGCACCGGGCGCTTTCTGGATGGTTTCGGCTGGCCCTTTGGCCGGGAGGCGGCGCACGCCGACAAACAAACCCTGGTGACCATGGCGGTGCCCCCGCCGGGTGTACCGGGGGCGCTCTCCGGCACCAACGCACCGGGCAGCGTCAATGACGCCGGTCCGCCAGTGACGACACCGGGGAAAGGGGAATCGACCCCTGCCAAGGAGAGCGCCCCACGCCTGGAGAGCATCCCAAACGCGGGTACTCCCCCTGTCAAGGAGAGCGCCCCGCACGGCGAGACCGGCCCTCTCTCCGATGAGGTGACCGCGCAGCCCCAGCCTCCAGCGGGCGAGGAACCGCATACGGACTTGCAGTACGAGGAGAGCCTGCCGCACGAACCCACGCCCGAGGAGGTGCCGCCGGCCACGCCTCCGGATACCAAAGGCGGACCGCCACGTGTGGCGGTGGTGATCGACGATCTCGGCTACAACGGACCAGTATCGCTCGCCATTGCCAAACTTCCCGAGGCGATCACCCTGGCCATTCTGCCGGGTGGGGATTTCTCCCGTCAGGTGGTGACCATCGGCCAATCCACCCACAAGGAGATCATCCTCCATCAGCCCATGGAACCTCTGGGCTATCCGCGCATCAAGCCGGGTCCGGGAGCCCTGCTCAACGGCATGGGCCACGATGAACTCCAGACGATCCTGATCCGCAATCTGGAGAAGTACCCGGAGGTGACCGGCATCAACAACCACATGGGTTCGCGTCTGACCCAGAATCGCGAGGCCATGGACACGGTCATGGGGGTGTTGAAGGGGCGGAAGCTCTTTTTCCTGGACAGCCGCACCAGCCAGACCAGCGTCGGTTATGCCCGCGCCAAGACCAATGGCGTGCCTGCCGCGCGCCGCGATGTCTTTTTGGACAATGTGCAGAAAGTCTCGGCCATCGAAACCCGTCTGGCGGAGTTGGAACGGATCGCCCGTCACACGGGACGGGCCATCGGCATCGGTCACCCGCATGCCGAAACCCTGGCCGCCCTGCGCAACTGGCTGCCTGGCGCCAGCAAACGCGGGGTGCGCATCGAGGGAATCTCCCATTTCCTCACGGGCGATGCCGGACAGGCGCGCCCTGTCCCGGCCCTGGACTCCGCGCGTGAGCCATCCCCGGACAAATCAGCACTCAACAACAAACCGGTGAAGCTCAAAAGCGAAACGCAACTCGGTCATCCACTCGGTGGCGAAAGACCCTTGCCCGTACCGTCAGGCGATGCCACGACCGAGCGGCCCGCACCCCCAATCAACGATACACCGATCGATCGACCCGGACAGGCGCCAGACAACGCCCCACCCATGGAACGGCCCACCCCGCCCTCGACCGACATCAAGCCGATCGAGAAGAGCGCGCCACCCCAAACGACCGTCAAACCACCGGTGCGTCCGGCCCAGCAACCCCAGACAACCGCCAAACCACCGGTCCGTCCGTCCCATCCACCGGTTCCCTACACGCGGCCTCCAGGCATGGACGAGCCCATGCCCGCGCCACCCATCATCATTCGCAGCATCCGCCCGCCGAACGATTCGTCGAGTCGCGCCGGCAGCTCGACGCTCATTCAATCCCCCTCGCAACCTCCACAGGTGTTGTTTTCGAACAAACCTTCCGCGACCCAGGTTGCCCCACCGGCTGCCGCCGCACCACCGCCTGCGCCACCGGCACCCGTCAAACCAGTCAATACGCCGCCTGCGCCAAAACCAAAACCGATACCCCTGGATCCTGACGATCCGGCAACCCCACCCCCTGTTCAGCACGACTCCCATGAGTACGTGCTGCCTGTGGATCGACAGCCCTAGGCCAGGAGGTCAAGCGCGTGAACGCACACACAGCACGAGTTCTGGAGCGGGTTCTGGTGCTTTTGGGCGCCAAGCCGCCGCATCTGGCCACGGCCCGCAAGCAGTTGGATGATCTGATCGCCCTGCCCCCCTGTTCCGAGGAGACCGCCACGGCGCGCAAGGCGGTGGTGCGACTGTTCGACCGTCTCGCCCTGCCGGTGCTTGAGGGGCATCCCGAAACCCGGCTGGTGGCCGAGGGATTGCGCGAACGGCTCGACCAGAGCGGTTCGCTCAGCGGTGCCAAATCGCCACTGGAGAAGGCCGCCGGCTGGATCCTCCGTCCTCCCCCGGTGGACGAATCCCGCGAGGCGCTGCCCGCGACCCTCTCCGGGCGATTGTTGACAGCGCTGCGTCTGCATGGTGAAGCCCTCGCCGAGGTGGCGGGCGAGGCATCCCGTCTGGCGGAACGTGGGGCAGTCGCCGACCCGTGGCCGGAGATCGAGCTGTTGTTGCGACGTGTGGCGGCCAATCGTGAACCATTCCCGCCCACGCCGCTCACGCGCGAACGCAACATGCTGCGTCAGGCCATCGGTCAAGGTCTGGAATCGCTGCGTGCGGTGCATCCCTCCCAGAGCGACGAGGGGGAGTCCCAGCCTGGCAAGCAGGAGCGTGATCTGGCTGCCCTGTTGCGCCAGCGAGGCAAGGAGGCGCGCCAGCGTGCCCGCTCCCTGGCTGCGCGCATGGCGGACAGCAAAGCCATGGCCGAACGTCTCAAAAGTCGCTTGCGCCAGCTGGAGGAGGCGGTCGGTCAGGCGCGCATCGAAGGGTTCATGGATCCCTTGACCGGCTTGCCGGACCGATTTGCCTTCACGGCGCAGTTGAAAAGACATCTGGAACGTGCCGTGCATCTGAACGAGCCGTTCTCTTTGGCATTGTTGCATCTGCATGATTTCGCGCCGCTTGCCAACAAGCTGGGGCACGAGGGGGAGACCCGGCTGCTGGATGCTCTGGTACGCGAAATCCGGCGCCATCTGCGCGACGAGGAGTATCTGGCGCGCTTGAGTATCGAGCGTCTGGTGATTCTGTTTCCCCGTTCGGACCAGAGTCGGGCGGAAGTGGCGGTTCGTGACATCGAGGAGATGGTGGCGCGCACGCAGTTTTTGCTGGACGAACGCGGGATCGAGCTTGAGGTGCATTGCGGCTCGGTCGCACTGGGACCAGGCATGAACGGTCAAGAGATGTTGGAGATGACCGATCGGGTGGCGGTGGTATCGCGACGCGAGAGAACTGCGAGGGAACCGCGTGTCGAGCCGCTGCGGATCTGTCCGTGTTGATGGGGTGATGCGTGAACCTCGTCCGGACCTAGGGCGTGTTGACATATGAAGGCAGCGAGCCTTCAGACCAGACGCGACGACCCGAGCAGCGCAGCATACCAAGGGAGTATGTGAGCGGCGAAGGGGCGTCGCAACGCCGTATCAAGGCCGCTGACGCAATATGTCAACACGCCCTCATTGTTTTGCTGTCGCCCTACAGGGAACGAAGCCATGAAAGCCGAACGGCTGACTGCTGAATTGACCCGCATCCGCTCTTTGCTCGAAGAGCCGAAGCCCGATCTGCGTGGAGCCTTCATGGCGACGCGCGAGCTGCTGACACGCAGTCCCTGCAAACGCGAACTCGAAGAGATCCGCGAGGCGGCGATCTTGATTCTCGAACGGCTCACCCAGTCGGCGTTGCACAGCGAGCGTGACCGTCAGGTTCAGGTGAGTCGTCTGATCCGGGCGATCCGTCGCGTGGAGAGTCTGGACTCGGAGACCCTGCTGCCGATGATCGAGGAGATCACCCCCTGGATCGCCGAAGCGGCCTTGCGCGGGGGACGACGCGAGCCGTTGCCGAACTTCGATCCTGGACTGTTTTCCGAGGCGTTGCGTGCCCTGGATGCCTGGGAGAGCGGCGATGATCCGGACGAGCCTCCTGTGAATCTGGTGCTCTCTTCCGGCGGGGGCGAGACGCCGCTCAATCTGCGCTGGCACGATCTCTACCGACGGCTGGGCCGGATCATCACCACCGAGCATCGGGGGCGCTCCTCCTGGGCGCGGGAGCGCAAGGCGATCACCGAGGCGGTCGCGATTCTGGGTGCGGATCTGGTGGAGGCTTCGGCGTTGATCGGTCGCAAGGATGGCGCCACCATCCATTGGGCGCATGGACTGAGCGACGATGTTTTGACCCGTCCCGAGGCGGTGATGGAGGCGTTGTTGGCCGAGGAGTCGGGATACTGGGCGCGGGTGTCGGAGTTGGAGGAGGCGTTGGCGCGCAGCCAGGAGGTGGTGGGTCAATTCCAGAATCTTCTGCGGCGCGCGGAAAACGCCTTGATGGCCTCGCGGGATGAGACCTTCGTGGATGTGGCCACGGGTTTGCCAAACCGTTTTGCGTTTCTGGCGCGGCTGGCGCGCGAGTTGGAGACGGTGGCGGGCGAAAAGAGGCCCGGAGAGTCCTTCTCGTTGATTTTCATCCATGTGGACGAACATGCCGAGCTGACGCACTCCTTGGGTCGTGATCGGGCGGCACGGGTGCTTGGGGCGTTGGCAACCCGATTGACACTGCTGCCGGCCCCAGAGGATTATCTCGCCCGTTGGAGCGAAGAGAGCTTCGTGATTCTCGTGCCTGGCACCGATGGACCGACGGCCTTGGCCTTAGCCAAGGGAATGCATGCCTCGCTGTCGCGCGAGCGCTATGAATTGATCGATGCGCTGGTGACCTTGCGTCTTGGGGTGGGCGTGGTCGCCTGGCGTGAGGGTTTGGGTCTCACCGAAGAGCGTCTGCTGGCTCTGGCTGAGGTGGAGGCCAAGGCGGCTTTGGTGGATGGTTCCTTCCCGGTGCGTCTGGCGGATCCCAAGGCATGAGCGGTGGTTGCCCACTTTTTGCAAAAATCGCGAAAATGGCTTATCGTAAGAGCGCGCGATGGCCAGAGTTACCAGAACCTAGAGTCCCAGGGGCGTAGCGGATGGATTCCGTGCCCACCGGGAGCGATCATCACCTCCGTTCCCTGTGCCAATCGATCTGAACGCTGACCTCTTTTTCAAGCGAGTCAATGAGATCATGTTTTGCACCCAATGCGGAACCAAGAATGACGAAAGCGACCGTTTCTGTAGCCAGTGCGGTGTGACGCTTCCCGGCGCAGCCGGCGATACCATGGCGGTTGAGCCCAGCCTGGCTCCGCCCCGTTATGCCGGTTTCTGGTTTCGGTTTCTGGCAGCCATCGTGGATGCGCTGCTGTGTCAAATCGTCATCGTCGTTATTGCCTTACTGCTCGGTTTTGCCCTCATCGCATCCATGACTCCGACTTTTTCCGAATCTGAAATCATGAACGCAGGCTCAGGCATGGGCTTTTTGGTTGGTATTTTGGTCCAATGGCTGTGGTTCACGGTTTCGGAGTCATCCCGTTGGCAGGCCACTCTGGGAAAAAAAATGTTCGGGTTGCGAGTGACCGACGAACAGGGGGGGCGTATCGGCTTTGGCCGGGCCAATACCCGTTACTGGTGTAAAATCCTCTCTACGCTGATTCTGTTCATTGGCTTTGTCATGGTCGCCTTCACCAAGAAAAAGCAGGGGTTGCACGACAAAATCGCCGACACCCTGGTCATCCGTCGTCCCGCCTCTTGATGGACGAACTGCTCTTTCTGGCGCACCGTATCCCCTATCCACCCCGGAAGGGGGACAAGATCCGTTCCTATCACCTGTTGCGTGCCTTGGCCCGCAATTATCGGGTGCATCTGGGTGCCTTCATCGATGATGACGCGGATCTTGAGCATGCCGGTACCGTTGCCGGAATCTGTGGCGGTGAAACCTGTCTGCTTCGGCTGGATCCCATCTTCACCCGGCTGCGCGCCTTGAAGGGTCTTTTCACCGGTCAACCCCTCACCCTCCCCTATTACGACCATCCGCGCATGCGCGTCTGGGTGACCGATCTTCTCAAGCGTCATCCGATTCGCCGGGTGGTGGTCTATTCGGCGGCCCCGGCGCAGTTCATTCTGGATCTGGATCCAACGATCCGACGTGTGATTGATTTCGTGGATGTCGATTCCGCCAAGTGGGCGGCCTATGCCGAGCAGCGTCATGGTTGGGCCCGGTGGTTGTATCGTCGCGAATCCCGATTGCTGCTCCAAGCCGAGCGCGCCATAGCCGCCCGGTGTGAGGCCACGCTTTTCGTCAGCGAGCCGGAGGCAGCGTTATTCCGACAGCTGGCGCCTGAATGTGCGGGCAAGGTCGGATATTGGGAAAACGGGGTGGATATGGCGTTTTTTTCGCCGGATCGCATCTATCCCAATCCGTATGAGCCTGGGGATCTGCCTTTGGTTTTCACCGGGGCGATGGACTATTGGCCGAACATCGATGCCGTGACCTGGTTTGCGCATGAGGTTTTTGCGGCGATCCGGGAACGGGAGCCTTGTGCCCGGTTCGTGATCGTGGGTGGGCGTCCCGCGCCGGGGGTTCTCAAGCTGGCCTCGTTATCCGGTGTCACGGTGACGGGCAGTGTTGCCGATGTCAGGCCCTGGATTGTCTGGGCCAAGGCTGCGGTGGCGCCATTACGAATTGCGCGAGGGGTACAAAACAAGGTATTGGAAGCCATGGCCATGGCCCGTCCGGTATTGGCCACCTCTCAGGCCATGGAGGGGATTCGGCATGATGACGTTTTGCGGCGTTGGGTCGCGGATTCGCCCCACGAAATGATCGACAAGGGGTTGGCGTTATTGGCGGGTGCGGACGAAGGCGGCCATGGATGTGGGATATTGGGGCGGGAGATGGTGAAGCGACATTATGACTGGGAGGATCATTTGGCGGGGGTATTGACTGTGGTGGCGGGGGAGGAAAGCGTGTGACGGTGGCTGAAATGTCATCGCGGGGGTCCGAAGCGATCATCGCCCCCGGCGGAGGTCCGGAAGGCTTAAGCCTCCGGTAGGGTGTGGGACGAAATCCCACGGTTTTGATTGTGACGGACGCGCGCTTTTCACGATCAACGATTTTTCGCGTACTTCCGTGGAACTCCCAAAGGGAGGTCCATGGAAAGGGGGGGTGAGGGGAAACTCCCCCCATTTAAACCGCACCCAGCTTGGAATGTGTCGCTTTTAGTGGTGAAAAAAGTGAGGGTCTGGGAGACTCATCTCCCAGGGTTTTGATTTTGACTTTAGCGCGCTCTTCAAAAGAAGCGTTTTTTGCGAAAAATGCGCGGCGCGCCGTTTTCGTGGGAGTCGTTTCCGTTTTTTGAAGTAACTATTCAGGACCCCCACTATTACAGGGGTCCGGGGACCGATGGTCCCCGGCAGGGGCTGGGACGGAGTCCCAGGGTTTTGCCTTTGACTTTAGAGCCTGTTGCTGAATGGCCCGACAAGCCCACAAATCGGTCGTCTGGCCTCAACCTGTCTTCATCAGGCTGTTTTTCCCCACTGATGGCGGGAATTCCGCTTTCAGTGAAGCCATTTTCCCCC
>JADFZD010000042.1 GCA_015232705.1 Magnetococcales bacterium
TCCTGGCGAATGTCCAGGATGATGATGCAGGTATTGACAGTCTTGACCGTTGCCGACATGTCGAACTTGCGGCGCATATCCACCACCGGAACCACGCTTCCACGGAGATTGATCACGCCGCGCATGTAATCCGGCATCGACGGGATGCGCGTCACCTCGGTGAACTCCAGCACCTCCTTGATGCGTGAGATGTCGATGGCAAACACTTCGTCACCCAGATGAAAGGTCAGAAATTGGGTGGGTCCTGTCTGAGAAGTCGTGTTCATCGTGAAACACTCCTTGTGGGTCCAGGTCAGAAGGTTTCGAATTCGTCATCCGAGGGAACCTTGGCGCCCATTTTCAACTCCACCCCACGGGAAGGAGGTGGCAGGGCCTTGGCTGGCGTGTGTCGTACTGCGGACGCCTGTTTTGCAGACGGGCCGACCTGGCCTTTGCGGGCCGGGTTGGCTCGCGGTGGTTGCGGGGTCACCTGCTGCCCGGTACGGAAGAAGCCGATCACCTCCGACAGATGCTGGGCCTGATTGTTCATCTCTTCGGCTGTGGCGGCCATCTCTTCCGAAGCCCCGGCATTCTGCTGAATCACCAGATCCAACTGGCCGATGGCGGCATTGATCTGGCTGGCCCCCTGGCTCTGCTCCCGGGAGGATGCGGAGATCTCCTGCACCAGTTGTGCGGTCTTCTGGATGTCCGGCACCAGCTTGCCGATGATCGATCCGGCGCGCTCCGCCACCTGGACGCTCGCCGACGACAGATGTCCGATCTCCCCGGCTGCGGTCTGACTCCGTTCGGCCAATTTGCGCACCTCGGCGGCCACCACGGCAAACCCCTTGCCATGCTCACCGGCACGCGCCGCCTCAATGGCGGCATTCAAGGCCAGCAGGTTGGTCTGCCGGGCGATCTCCTCGATGATCGAGATCTTCGAAGCGATCTCCTTCATGGCGCCGACCGCCTGGGAGACCGCCTGCCCACCCTGATCCGCGTCACCGGCGGCCACGCGGGAGATCGATTCGGTGATTTGGGCATTGTCGGTGTTCTGGGCGATGTTGCCGCTCATCTGTTCTATGGCCGCGGAGGTCTCCTCGATGCTGGCCGCCTGTTCAGTCGCCCCCTGGGAGAGGGTCTGGGCCGATGAGGCCAACTGTTCAGCCCCCGTGGTAACGCTGGCCGAGGCATCGGTGATCTTCTCCACCACCTCGCGCAGTTTGACCGCCATGGTGTCGATGGCGCGCGACATATCCCCAAGTTCATCCTGACGGTTGGAGACGCAGCGTATCGCCAGATCCCCCTCGGACATGCGGATCATGTTGCCGATGCAACCGGTGATCGATTGCACCAGCCTTTTGGAGAGGAAATAGGCCAGCAGCACGCCGATCAGGATGGCCAGCAGACTGCCGGCCAAAATCAGACGCTCGGAGCTTGCCACCTCGCCTTCCAGTTTTTTCTTCTGGCCGACGCTCACCTGATCCAGCAGTTCATTCAAGGCGCGCCGCGCGGTGATCATCTCCTCTTCCGACTTGTTGACATGCTCGATCTGCGTGGTCAGCTCGGCAAACCCCTTCAGGTACTCCTTCAGATCCTTGACCACCCCCTTGCCGATCTCCTGATCCTTGGGATCCTTGAGCGAAGCGGTCATGTTTTCAGCCACGGCGATCGCCTTGGACAGGTTGTCGCCGACCCGTTTCACCGAGGCGGCATCATGACCATTGCTGATGATCACCTCCTTTTCGCCGATTCGGGCATCCAGAAAGATCTTGGTAATGATGCCGGCCTGATCGATCTTGTGGATACGCCCTTCCAGCTCCTGCCGGGCATCAGCTGCATTTGTTCCGGACCCGCCGGCATCCGCTTCACGCAGCTTGGCAAACTGATGGGCTTCCAGTTTGTCACCCGAAGAGATCATCGCGTGAGAGAGGACGCGAATGGCGTTGAGCACCATCCCAAGCTCTTTGTCTTCGGCGAGCAATGCGGCAAACCCCTTGCCGAACTGGTCGGCGAGTTGGGCGATCTTGCTCATGTTCTCCTTGTCTGCCGGATCCTGGAAATGCTTCTCCCTGGCCTGGGTCGCAAGGCTCTTGATGGTGTCGATCGCCTTGTTGGCAATCTCCAGATGTTTGGGATTCCGGTCTCCGATGAAGTTGCGCTCGGCCCGCAGGATGATGATCGATTGTCCCTCGATCTCACTGACAATCGTGCTGTTGTCCAGCCGTTTGATCACCGAGGAGAAGCCGTTGAACCCGATGGCGGCCACCAGAATGGTCATGAGCAACACCATCCCGAAACCGAAACCGAGCTGTCCGGCGAGTTTAAGTTTTTTCATGGCTGAATCCTCCTGTCTGGACTTTAACGTTTCAACCATCGATCAGGAGTTGAAACTCTTCCTTAGTACCTTCCGATCAAGCCACAAGCGCCGCCTTCAACAACCGAATCAGGCTTTTGAAAGGCGGCGCAATCGAACTGCATTGGGGCATGGGCAAGGATGGGTTCCGAAGTCGCTATCCTTCATCCACCCATTCGTCGGTACCGTTTGAAAGGTCCAACGAAGAAGGTTCGATGGGAATCGCCAAATACGCCTGACGGTTGGCTTCGGATTCAAAATGGATGGTCAGAAAGCTATCCCCCTGTCCATCCACATAACACGGGCGCCCCTCGGTGCAACCATGAAGATCCTTCATGCTGATCGGGTCTGTGGTAGAAAAAATGTCCATGATCCTCCTCCATCCCTCTTTTTCATCATCAGACTCACGATGAGTCTGAATCGTGTAAAAATCTACGACACACCATCATGCTGGGATGGACATGTTGGCCACTGCGGGTGATCTGATGTCAACATGCGGATCCGACTGCAAAGAACCCAGCGACCGCTGCAGGGGTGGCGGGCCCGACTCGCTCTGGACATTCTGCAACCGCTGTATCACCTGAAATGACTCCAGTCGGCCAACCGCCTCATCCCACGCAAACCGGGCCACCAGACTGTCGGCATCCAGCAACGCCAACTCCAACTGACCACGACATTGTCTGGGAGATACATTGGCAAACGCACCTTGCCGATTTTGATAACGTTCCAGGATCAACGGCGGCAACGACTGGAAATCAGCCGGAGATGCCGATTCGAGTCGGTTTAAAAACGTCTCGATGCTTCCCGTAATCGCCCCAAGCCGCATCTGCATCGCCATGTTGGACCGAATGACCTGCGCATCGAGATCCGGCCTGCCCATGTAGGGACCCAGTTGGCCGAGTATCCGGTTCACCATGAGATCAAACGCCTGCCGTATTTCTGGAAACAACACGACCTGCCTGCGAAAACCGTACAGATCCCATTGGTTGAAATCGGTTTCATCCATGTCCAGACCGAGGGCATAATGAAACCGCAAATCGAAACGCAAGGCACTCTCCAAATCCGCGTCGTTCAACGCCAGCAACTCCTTTAGAACCGACAGAAAAACCAACATGCTCATGGAGTTGCTCGCCCCGTCCCAGGAAAAATCATTCACCGCACAGAAACTGTCCGGCACCATGCCTAGAACCTGTATCCTGAACAGATGCGGCCAACTCTCCCGCAAGCGTTGTCGCGACATGTCGGGCATTTTGGCCAAAGGATCGCCCGTCTGCGCTTTTTCCATAAAAAGCGTCAGAAAATCCTGGCACTCCTCAGTGGTGTTAAAACGATCTAAACCACTGATTTTAAAGTTAGAAATTCCTGGTAGCGGGTGCATTTCACTCTTCTCCCAAGCTGAAATCTAAATTGCCATCTGCCGCAAGCAGGCCATGATCCGTGCACTCTGATTGTCTCGACCTTGCAACAGCAACTGGTTTTCCAGCATGGCGGGTTCCAGGGCCAACACATTGCAAGCCCCGTCTGTCACTGCCGTCAGGGTGTGACATGCTGCACAGGTCGGCGACACGCAACCCAGGCAGTTGTTCGCAGAACAAACCCGATAATCACGCCACTCCGGCTCCTCATGGTCGGACAGGTTGACCATGCCATAGGGCCCCATATCAAACCAGCAGGGTTTCTGGAGGGTCTTGCCCAGTTTGACCTGACCGTCCAGAATGATGAAGATCATGTCGTTGCTCTCTCCCTCGCAAAACAACGGATAACCGTCGCGCAGATGCATCACCCGTCCGACCTGCAGCAACAGGTTCAGGTCCTGTTTCTGCAAACCAAAAAAATGCGCCTTATTGTAAAAGGCTCCACACGACAGGTTTGGATGCAGCGCGGCAGGACGCGTGGCGGCTTTGACAACCTTTCTGTCTGATTGTTCTGTCAGATCATGGCTGACATCCTTGTCCATGATGCGCGTGCCAGCTTTGTAGAATCGATTGCCTGCCGTTTCATTCCCAGTCATGTCGACTAGTTGTGCCATGTGAGTCACTCCTTTTTGAGGTATCTCTGTCTTGCCGTATCCAATATTTCACGTGATCTTCCGACAAGAGATAGATTCATTTCCTGGTTAATGTTATTTGGATAAATACAAAGCAACGGGAGTGCCAAACGCGTAAGACCTGATAAAACGCGACTTACCCAGGTATCCAGGAATAAAAGGGGGGAAAGAAAATTTGTCAGGCAGGAGCCGGGTCAGAAAAACTGAACACCAACCAACGGAAAAGATTTACAAAATCCGCAAGGGAAACTTTCCAGACATGTTATCTATTCTTTACACGGTTTCTTCTGCCGTCCCCGCAGCACCCCCTGGTCCGATCAATCTCTCGGCCAAGTGGTGGACGACCGTAACGGCCAAAACCAGGTTGCCATCGAACAGGTGCTCCGTGAGCTGCTCAAGCTCCTCCACCCACGGGGTATGCGCAACCCACGGCAACAGCTGCGTGCTCGCATGCATGGCCTCGATGATGTTGCCCTCCCGCACAAGCTCCGCCAAATTCTCCAACTGAGGTCGTACCCTGTCCAATACTGCACTCTCCAGGGACCGACTGACGTCAGCGCTGGTTTCCTGCAAGAGCATCACACTGGTCATCACCTGCGCAAAAGAGGAGAGAAACCGGTTCAAACCGCCCGCCAACTCCGGGTCATCCAGGTGGTAGCCCTCGACACAAACACACTCCAACGCCCTGGAGGCGTGCATCAACTCCTTGGCTCCCAGGTTGCCCGCCACCCCGCCCAGGGTATGCAGCCGATGTTGGGCCACCACGCCATCCCCCTGCTGCAACAGTTGCAGAAGATCCACATCAAACCGCGCATGGGTCTGCGCGAACTTACGCAACAGCACACGATACAGCAACTCATTGCCGAGCACCCGATCAAGCCCAGTCTTCTGATCGATGCCCGGTAGATGTGCAGGCAGCAGAGGCTCTGCCCCCGGGTCCGGGATGGCAGACAGGGAAACCACCGGAGTGAATGCCGCATCCCCTGCCGCCATGGCCTCTGAATGGATTCCCGAAGGGGATTGCGCCCGGAATAGCGGATCGAGGCTTGGATTGGACAGCGAATGGATCGCCGCAGGGGATTGCGAGCGACGTTCTGGATGGGCGTGAGCGTGGGATTCCGGATTGAATGCCGCATGGGGTTCCAGGCCGAATGCCAGCGGGGATGCCGATCTGACTGCGGGCCGGATCCAGCGTCTGAGGGCGGCATACAGCAGATTCCGGTCGATGGGCTTGGCCAGATGGTCGTTCATGCCCGCTTCCAGGCAGCTCTGCCGATCGCTGCTGAAGGCATAGGCGGTCATGGCGATGACCGGCAGTTCCCTCAGGCGGGGGATGGCCCGCAAACGACGCGCCACTTCCCATCCATCCAGATCAGGCATTTTCAGATCCAGCAGCACCAGCTCGAAGGTATGACGCTCCAGCAGTTCCATGGCACGCAGACCGCCACCGGCCACCATCACTTCCAGGCCGACCCGCTGCAACAACTCGGTAATGATCATTTGGTTGATCTCTACATCCTCGACAACCAGCACCTTCGCCCCCGACATCTGCTCCAGGGAGGTCGACATCCCCTCGCTCAAACCCAACGGCGTGGCAGGCGACTCTCCCCCGCTTTGAATGGCTTCCAGCGTGCCAAACGCAGCGGTAAAGGCAAACCGGCTTCCCTGGCCGGGTTGGCTCTCGATGCAAAATTCTCCTCCCATCAGCATCACCAGATGGTGACTGATGGCCAATCCCAAACCTGCACCCCCCTGACGACGCCCGTGAGCGTGATTGCCCTGATAGAATGGCTGAAAAATGCGCTGCAACTGCTGCGCATCCATGCCGCATCCAGTATCCGTGACCGTAAAGCGTAACAGAACCTCCCGGTCACCCGGCTGCACCAACTCCGTCTTCAGCGTCACACTCCCCTGATCGGTGAATTTGATGGCATTGCTCATCAGATTCAACAGCACCTGCCCCAAACGCTGAGGATCCCCCTGCAACGCCTGGGGCATGTCAGGATCCACATCGACGTGTAATTGTAACTGTTTGTCGTTCAATGTATTGACCAGTGTCATCAGATGGTGCAACACCTCCGACAGGTCGAACGGAATTTTCTCCATCACCAGGGCGCCAGCGTCCACTTTGGAGAGGTCCAGCAGGTCATCGATAATTCGGGAAAGGGTTCGGCCCGCCTCCTGAATCTTGAGCAGATAGTTGCCAATGACCGGATCCAGGACATGTAAAGAGGCCAGATAGCCAAGATTGATCACGGCATGCAGGGGAGTTCTGATTTCATGGCTGATGCTGGCGAGAAAAATATTCTTGGCCTTGTTGGCCTGGACCGCTTCATCCTTGGCGCTTTGCAGGGCCTCTTCGGTCGCCTTGCGTTCGGTGCTGTCGGTGATGATCGCAATCATACACGGGACCATGTCGGGCAGTTCCGGCATCCGCCTCCCCAGCAAATGTCCCCAGAAGGTGGTACCGTCTCGACGCCGGTAAAGACGTTCTGCATCCACCTGGAGCTGGCTGGGCAGGTTGGCGCGGACCATCTCGTACTGGCTGGGGTCCACCAGATCAAAATAGGAGACCTCCGGCAACTGCTCCCTGGTATAACCAAACATCTCCATCATGCTTTTGTTGGCCAACAGAATCTGGCCGTTGATGTCCACCTGCAGAATCGATGCGCTGGAGGCATCGAAAATCGCCTGCAACTGCGATCGGTGACGACGCACCGCCGCTTCATCCTGCTGCTGCTTCTGGCGCAGACGCAACAAATGCAGACTGTGCGCCACATTGGCCGCGATCTCGCTCAGCAGTTGCACCTCTTCGTCCACGAAGGCATCGGGCTGATCGGCATAGATATTCAACACCCCCAGGCAGTGTTCCGCATAACAGATGGGAAAAGCGGAGGAACTGGCATATCCCCGCTCGCCCGCTGCTTTCCTCCAGGGGGAAAACGCCGGATTGGCATCAACATTCTGATTCAACACCGGCTGACCGGTACGAATGGCCCGACCAGTCGGCCCCTGCCCCAACTCCGACTCCCCCCAGGAGATGAGCAGGTTTTCCAGATAGCTCGCATCGAATCCGGCATGGGCCACGAGGCGCACCCTCTGCTCAGGCCCCTGTTCAGGCAAGCCGATCCACACCAGTCGATAACCGCAACACTCCTGAATGATGGCACAGACATCCCGGAACAGTTGCCCCTCTTCCCGTGCATAATAACCGATCGCATTGCAGCGACTCAGCGCACGATAGGCACGATTGGATTTTTCAAGCTGTCTGATGTAATATTGTTCTTGCTCTTCCGCCATCCGGCGTTCGCTCACATCCCGCAATACGCCGATCACCCGTTTGACCCGGCCTGCCTTGTCCCGGAAAATCGCCCCTTTTTCCAGCACAAAACGCTGCTCGCCATCAGGCCGCACAATCCGATAGGAGCGTATGAAGCTGTCATTCTGTTCGATCTGCGCATACAGCTCCTGCATCACCTGTGCGCGCTCGTCCGGATGAATGCGTTCCTGAAACGTGGTGCGATTGGACGCCACACTCCCCATCGGTACACCCAGCAGGTCATGCAGGGTGTCGGACCACACCTCTCGATCGGGATAGGGATCCCAGTCCCAGCTTCCCACCAACGCCAGTTGCTGGGAACGGTTAAGTCGATCCATGCCTTTGCGCAACAGGGTTTGGGTGTTGTTGACCCACCACAACCGCAAGCCGATGATCGCGATGAGCACTACGAACAAAATGCCCACTGCCGAAAACCAGGTTTGCATCCGCAGCGGGGCATAGACCTCATCCTGATCGATCTTGGCGATCATGACCCAAGGCATGCGTTTCATGGGAATGGTGGCGGCCAGCACCGGTTCACGGCGGTAATCCACCCCTTCCATAATGCCATGCTCACCCGTCACGCCGCGCACGGCGGGAATGTCACTTCCCGCAACAATCGGCAGACGAAATCGCAACGCGGTATTCTTGCGATGGCGCAACTCATTGAGGAACAGCACCCCATCGCCATCCCGCGTCACCAGCAGGGTTTCGGCGGTCCGGCTGGGGGTTGGCCACTCTTCCAGCAGAGGATAGAGAAATTGATCCACGTTGATGGAAAGCAGCAACGCAGCGATCCGTTCGACTCCCGTCTGCCCTTCCAACTCCAGAGGCGTAATCATGTCCAGGCGGGCGCCGCCAGCAGGCGACGGATCCAGGCGGATCAATGAAAAATGAATCTGCCCGTCGGCCATGGATTGCCGCACCAGCTGTTGCTGCTCCGCATCGATGCCGGCACCAGCAGAGGTGGCCAGTAACACCTCGCCGTTCTCCGCAAGCAGGGTGATATCGCGATATTGCAACAGGTCTTTTCTGGAGTTCAATCGACTGGCAATCATACGGGACAGGTCATCCGATTGGCGACCCTGGCGCAACCACAAACCCACCCCCTGCGACAGCATGGAACTTTTCTGCAGCAGCAAGGCGTCGCGATAATATTTTTCCACCCAGTCGTCGATCTGACGCGCCTTCAGGGTGCCGATCGCCAACATCTTTTCCTGAAATTCCTGCTTCAGCTGGGCCTTTTGCAGTTGCGCAAAACCCAGCACAGTACCGACGCTGGCCACCAGCAACACCAAAAAAACCGCCAGCGGCCAAACACCAAAAACAGGGCGATCGAGAGAGCGGAGAGTCTGCTTCCGGCTGTTGGCACCCATCGAGAAAAACTCCTTCCCCCTCCGGGTTTCCTCTGCCAGGAATCCCAATCAAATTATTTTTATCATGCAATAAATTTAACCCACTGCAAAGAAGATCCATGCCAATCGGTTTGCCGGGTTGATCCGGGCAGAGAGCATGCTATTGCATCCGTGCCTGCTTGGCAAGCACAGGACTATGGCAAACAGCCAAAAAAACAAATAAATAGCTTGACAGAACCTGACAATATCGCGCAAAATTCCAAACAAAGCTCTGAATTCTTTCCCTCTGAATTCGCATAACAGTCTATTGTTTATTAACAATCACTGACCATAAATCCTTAACAAAACTCGACTTCCCACCCTTCCTGGAATGGCCCCACGGACAGGGCGGACCCCTTACCAAACAGGATAACAATGGCATGACCGTCCGCAGCACCTCTGCCACGATTATCTTGGTTGACGACGACGAGTGGATACTGAACACCACCCGGTTGTGGTTGCTCAATGGCGGATTCACCTCCATTATCGTACTGAAAGACAACCGAGATCTGCTGCCGCTGCTGACCAACAACCTGATCGGCGTGGTGGTGCTGGACTTGATGATGCCCCACTGCTCCGGCCAGAAACTGCTGCCGGAAATCACGCGTCTCCATCCAGAAATCCAGGTCATCGTCATGACCAGTTCCCAGGATGTGGATGCCGCCGTCACCTGCATGAAATATGGTGCCATCGACTACCTGCTCAAACCCGCTGATCCTGACCGGCTGGTCACCAGTGTGCAAAATGCCATGCAGATCTATAATCTGCGCAGGGAATTGAACGCGATCCATCGCCATCTGGATTCCACAACCCCGGCCAATCCTTCAGCCTTTGCACCGATTCTGACCCGCAGTCGTTTGATGCAGCAACTCTTCAAATACCTTGAGGCCGTCTCGGTTTCGCCCGAACCTCTGCTCATCACCGGAGAAACGGGCGTGG
>JADFZD010000043.1 GCA_015232705.1 Magnetococcales bacterium
GCCGATCAAGAGCAGGCCCAGGCCACTGAAAAAGTAGATCTGATAGTGTTTGATCTGGTCCATGTAGGTCTCCATGGCATGGCCGAAGATAAATCCTCCGTAGCCAAAGCTGGTGGCCCAGATGAATGCCGCCAGGCCGTTGAGCAGCATGAAGCGGAGCGCGGGTATCGGAGAGGCGCCCAATGCGAACGGCGTGACGTTGCGTACCCCGTAGATGAAGCGGAATCCCATGATGAACCAGGTATCGTAGCGATCCAACAGATACATCACCCGTTCGGAGCGTCGTTTCCAGGTTTCGCTGCTGGTTTTTTTCACCAGCAGATGTCCCCAGCGTCTTCCGATGAAAAAGGCTGTCTGATCACCCAGATAGGTGCCGGCAAACGAAGAGAGAATCACCCAGTTGAGATCCAAAACCCCGGCCTTGGCCAGGTAGCCGGCGATCAATACCATGGTTTCGCCTTCGAGAAAGGTGCCGACGAACAGCACGATGTAGCCATAGTCCCGCAAAAAGCCTTCCAGGGTTTCAATCATCTGCGTTGATCCTTAGAACTTCTGTCCATGGAAGCCGTAACGTGAATGACGGCACCTGATTTTTGCGAATACGACCTGAAAGGCGCGTGAAAAGAAGAAAAGTCAGAGCCGGAAGGCTTGTTCCCGAATCCAACCAGGGACCATGGGTTCTTTTACCCCACGACTTTTACGGCGGCGGGATGTAACCGGAACGGGTCAGGATCTCCCGTCCTTCTGGCCCGCGCACCCACTCCAAAAATTTCATCACCTCCGGCCGCGGCTCACCCAGCGTGTACAGATAAAGGGATCGGGCCAATGGATAGGCCTGATCCACCGCCGAGGCGGTCGTTGGGGGAACGCACGGCGCATTGGACTCCTGATCCTTGGAGATGCACAGGGTCTTGACGGCATTGGTCACAAAGGCCATGCCCACATAGCCGATCGCACACGGCATCTGTCCGACCAGGTTGACCAGATTGTCCGTGGCATCCACACTGAGCATCTGGGGATCGAAGTGCTCACGCTTCTCAAAGATCGTCTGTCGGAAGAAGACATAGGTGCCTGAGTTGTTTTTGCGATTGATCGGCAGGATTTTCTGATCCGGACACTCCGGAACCTTGACCCCAAAATCGTTCCAGGTGAGGGAGCGATTGGCCTTGCTGTAGATCTCGGTGAGCTGGTGCAAGGAGAGGCCATTGATCGGGTTGTCCGGATGCACGATCACCGATACCGCGTCGCGTGCCACCACATGCGGCGCTGGCACTAAGCGCGACTGCTTTCGGGAGAGCAGCAGGATCTCTCGTTCGCGCAGCAGCCGACTGGATGAGGCGATCTCCACATGACGGTTGATGAGCGCGGCAATGCCGTTGCCCGATCCACCGGCAGTCACTTCCACACGGATGTCCGGATTTTTTTCTTGATAGATGCGAGCCCACTCCTTGAGCGCCTTGATCAGGGTGTCCGAACCCTTGATGTGGATCACCTTGGCTTGTCCCTCCTGCTCTCCGGGCAAAGCCCAAACAGGCATCGCGCCGATCACGCACCAAAGGAGGGTTACAAGGATTCGGCGAAAAGGGGTGGAGACGATTCTCACGTGCCAGACCTCGCGCCAAGGATCAAGGTGTCGCCATCTGTGGGACAGGCCACGAGGGTGGCCATACCCGGTTGCTCATCG
The DNA here is from genome assembly GCA_015232705.1 of Magnetococcales bacterium. Classification (GTDB taxonomy): domain Bacteria; phylum Pseudomonadota; class Magnetococcia; order Magnetococcales; family Magnetaquicoccaceae; genus Magnetaquiglobus. The sequence goes on from JADFZD010000043.1 coordinate 1,685, forward strand.
AAGTTCTCGGCAGTGATCCAGAGCTGCGGCAGACGGTCGGAAAAACCGATCAAGGCCGCCAGTGTGGCGCGCGAGCGCTCCCGGTCGAAATAGGCGAACGGCTCATCCAGGGCGAGAAAAAGGGTGGCTTTTGTGCGTGCGGCCAATGCCTGACACAGCGCCAGCCGCAATGCCAGGGTCAACTGGCGCCGCACACCGGTGGAAAGCTCATCCATGTGCATGAAGTCGTTTTTGGCCTCGGAGAAGATCGCCATATTCAGATCGGCATCCAGACGCGGCTGACGATATCTTCCTCCGGTGAACAACGGCGCGGCACGTGCCACAAGGCGGTTGGTTTCGTGGAGAAAGTCGCCTTTCAACTGAGTGGCGCAACCGCTCAACAGCGTTTCGGCAGAGCGTCGCACCTCGATGGCACGGCGATCACGCAGATTTTCGTGCTCGAACGAGGCGACCGCCGCCAACAGCCTGGTCTGTTCGCGACGTCGGGCCTGTTCGTTCTGAACTTCGCTCTCCAGGGTGGCCACCGCCGCCAGGTGTGCGGCATGCTCCTCCTTGGCCGTGCGCACCCGCGCCTGACTCTTCTCCCGCAACTGCGCATGCTCGGCCTGGAAGAGTTTAAGCCGCTCTTCGAGTTCGCCAAGCTCCTGACCCAGAATTTCGGCATCCAGCAGCGGCTGTCCATCCTCCATGGACCAGCCCTGCAAGGCCGTGGACCAGGGTGCGTTTTCCATGCTCAACAGGATGTCGATCTGCTCCTTGACCGGATGGTTGGCCGCATCACGCAGAATTCCCAATGTGTGGTGAGCCTTGGCCGCTCGAATCTCCAACTCCTGACGCGCCTCCTGAATGGTATCCAGCCGCTTGCCGCTGGTAAAGCGTCCGATGAGATTCCACAACATCAAAAGCGCAAACAGCCCTGCCGGCACCCACAGAGCCAAGGGTGGCAGGGGCCATGCAGGCAACAGGCGGGACAAGAAAGCGTTGATTCCCGACACGAAAGCAGGCATCGGAGCACCCTGCCAGGCAAGGCCGCCGAACAGGCCGCACATCAGGGCCAGAACCAGAAACAGCATCATGCCCCAGCCACGACGGGAACGGGTGCGCCCGGCCAGTTGACGCTGCCGTTCCAGGTCGGCAAGCTCATGCGCCAGAGTCGGCCCTTCAACCGGGTTGGAGGTGGGTTCACCGAGCCAACTGGCCAGACGGTTCTGTTCCGCAATCACCGTGGCCAGGATCCCTCCCAGGGAGTCGAGTCGGGCGCGCGACTTGGCATGCCATTGCCGCACCTGCGCGGCAGGCGCCTCGACCTCGTTCAAGTGTCCGCCCTGACAGATGCTTTCGATCTCCTGGAGACTGTGATCGAGCTGCTGACAGCGACTGGTCCAGCTGGCCATGCCGATGTTTGGCGAGGTCTGGATCATCCGGTTGCAGGCCGCCTCGATGCGTCGGCCAGCCTGAACCACGCCGGCGTCGAATCCCAGCCATCGTTCGATGGAGGCCACGGCCACGGCCACACGGTTGCGTGCCGCCCGCAGGCGATTTTCCAGTTGGGGGAGGGCCTCTTCCACCAGATTCAACCCGGAGATTTCCTTTTTCAACTCCTCCTGGCGTCGCTGGCGCGCCTCGATCTTCTGGGTGATGGCAGCCCGCTCCTGGGTAAGGGTGGAGGCCAGGTTCTCCAGGGTGGTCACGCCGGAGAGCACCTTGACCGTGCCGATGGCGCGGGCATGATGGGCATGGCGCCCCTGGGTGAGATAGAGGGTATCGATATACGGTTCGAAGCCGAACCCAAAGAGTGTGGCCAGGGTCGCATCGACCGACTCCGCGCCGTGCGCCATGGGGGTCTCTTCGCCGGCGCGTTTGAGCAGGGCATCCTGTCCGCCCTGATTGTCGAAGTGACGGATCAGGGTATAGGCAATTTGATCCTCCCCAACGAAATCAAGCTGGATCGATCCCTGTTCCGCGCCCCAGCGTACCGCCTTGGCCACGGACTCATCCACGAGATTGGCACTGCGTCCGAAGAGAGCGAGGCAGAGAATCTCCAGGATGGCGGATTTGCCCGATTCATCCGGTCCGGTGATGAAAATCGCTCCGGAGGCGGGCAGATCCTTGAGGTCCAGTATTTTGAAACGCAGGATGTTTTCGGATTGCAAGCGGCGGATGATCATGCCACGCCCTCCACAGTCGGGCGTGAGGCGTTCAATCGGGACATGAGCAGTTCCACAGCTTCCTGGTGCAGTGTCAGATCAAAGGAAGGATTGGCGGCACGGCGGCGTTGCATCTCTTCTTGTGCATAGATTTCGAGGAGTTGAACAGGATCTTGAACTCGAAAGAGGGCGTCGCTTGCGGACGGGTTCGTTGCGGGCATCGGTTCACCTCGCGGTGGGGGGTCATCGAACATGCTGAGGGGTTTGCATCCTGTCAGCAGGGAGGAGAGTCATCCCTTTCGAATCGAACCATGAACGTTGGGTGATTCCAGGGATGGTTTCACACATCAGTCACCCATTTTAACGGGTTTATCGAAGCGGGTAAACCCTGTCAGAGATGAATCGATGCGAACCGGGACAAAGCCGTTGCCCGGCTCCCGAAAATTGGTCACCTGACCGCGATAGCCGCGCACCCCGATGCCGAGCAACTGGTCGCGATACATGAAAAGTCGCACATCGCTTTTGAGCGGGGATCCGTTCGCCACCGGGATCTGGGCCGGCGGAACGTGGCGCTGCACCAGGGTGCTGTTCGCATCGAGGGTGGCAAAGCGGGTGCGGCTGATCTTCTCGCCGAGGAGCACCCCGCGTCCACCGAAGCCGCCGAAGCCCGGCTTGAAGACCCAGCGGGCACGCTCCTTCCAGACCCTCTCTGGATCCAGGGAGGCGAGCCGTCGCGTCTCGGGCACCAGGGTGACGATTCGGCGGATCGGCGACTCCGGGCAGCCGAGGGCGCGCAGGTATCCGGCATCCGACCAGCCGATCAGGCGTCGCTTGTCCGCCAGCAGGCCGTAGGCGCGCGGATTGGGCGAGAGGCAAACCCGACGGTTGAGCCAGGCGGATCGGAGTCCGGCAAGGTTCGAGGTTTCCAGATAGAAATCACAGTGGCGGTTGTAGATCAACTCCACCTGTTGGCCGTCCAGGAACACCCCGTCCGACTGCATGTCGAGCTGGGATGGATCGACGATCCGACAGGGAAGGCCGGCTGCCTGGAACAGACGGGCGGCAACGACCATCTCCGGGTAAAGGAACTGCGCCTCCGGGTTTTCGTCCAAGATTACCATCAGTCGTGGGGTGCGTGCCGCATCGCCGGCAAAAAGCCCCATTTCGGTGCGAAAGGTAGCGATCAGGCGTGTCAGGCGGCGATCGGTCAGGAGGGATGCGACCTCCCTGGAGGCGAAATCCGGATGGCGGGTTTCATGGGCCATCAGCAAACCGCCGGCATTGGTGTTGACCTCGATCAGCCTGGGACCCGCCGGGGTGAGGTGAAAGTCATAACCCATCATCACCGCTTCGTGACCGGGGTCGAAGTTCGCGCTCTCCGGAGTGTCGGGAAGGGGATCCGGGCGGGTCAGGGCCAGATGGCGCAGGGTACGCGCCAGCCAGAGCATCGCTTTGAGATCCGGGCTGGGAATCGAGACCATGGGAGGTGGGAGCGTGAGGTTCATTGGCCGATCATGGATTCCTGTCAGCGGGGACCCATGGTCCCTGGTTGGGGTCGGCGAAATAGCCGCCCATGGCGGTTTGTTCTTGGGGCCAATGGTCGCCCACGGCCGCCTGTGCTTGGGGCCATGTTCGCGGGATTGGTTTGCCGACGGCGTAAACCGATCCCGCAGCCAAGGCTGCGCGCAGCGATTTTCACAAAAGCCGTGAAAATTGTTTTTTTGAAGAACGCGCAAAAGACAAAATAACAAACAAAATCAAAGTAAAAAACCCAAAACTCGGAGGCTCTGCCTCCGAACCTCCGCCGGGAACCTTCGATCCCCGGACCTCTGCGATCGTTGGAGACGATTATCCTAGATCCGGCAGTTGAGGGCAATCACCTGCGGCAACCTCTTGATCCATCTGGCAAATCGGAAGAAAGCCTCATTACCGATAAGGCAACTTCGGTTTCTTACAATTCACCATATGAACCATAATGTTAGCTCATGCAATCACCCGCAATTGCCGGATCTAGGATTATCCGCGTGTACTTTGCATTAGCCACCCAGCCCGACGCGAAGCCAACATCCCCACGCCAGCAGACAGGGCAAGCAAACCGAACATCGCCGGATAACCGACATGCTCAAGCAATACCCCGGAAAGCGCCATGCCCATGCCCCCACCCACCCCGTAGGAGAGGGCGGCCAACCAACCCTGGGCCACGCCGCGCGCCGACTCGGGGGCGAAATCGTGGACACGACGCACCGAGGCGATATGAAAGGCTCCGAAGGTAAAGGCATGCATCAGCTGGGCGCCGATCAACCAGGTCAGCTCCACGGTGATGGCGCAAAGCGACCAGCGCAGGGTGGCCAGAAACAGAGAGAGCGTCAACAGGGGTGTCACGCCGACCCGCTCGATCAACGCGCGCGAGCGGCTCATCAACACCACCTCGGCCAGTACCCCGACGGCCCAGAGCAGACCGATGAGCGTGCGCGAGAAACCCTGTTGTTGCAGATGCAGGGACATGAAACCATAATAGCCGCCGTGGGAAAACTGCATCATGGTGGCACTGAAATAGAACCAGCGCACGTCGGCCCGTTGGAACAAAGCAGAGACCGGGATGCGGGCATCGTGTCGCACCGTGGCGCGTGGCAACCAGAGGGTACAGAGTGCGGTGAGGGCCAGCAGCAGGGCAATGAAGGCCGGAATGCTCTCCAGACCCATCCTGTCGCTCAACGGTCCGCCGCCCAGCGAGCAGACGATGAATCCCCACGATCCCCACAGGCGCAGACGGCCATAATCCCAGTGATGGATGATCGACTGTTCCATGGCCGTGGCATCGACCAGGGAGAGCGGTCCGGTGTGAAAGATGCTGTAGAGGAGCGTGACCGCAAAGATCCACGGCAGACTGGAATCGAAGAAGAAAAGCGAAAAGGCGATCAGTGCGCCAAGGCTGGTGCCGAAGATCACCTTGTGACGCGCGCCGCGATCCGCGACCTGGCCCCACAAGGGCGGAGCCGGAATGCGGATCCATTGGGTCAGGGCGGTCAACAGACCGATGGTTTGGGCGCCGTGACCCAGGTTGGCCAGGTAGAGGGGCCAATAGGGTATCCATACGCCGACCACGGCAAAGTAGCAGGCGTAGAAACCGGCGATCGGCCAACGGCGAACGGAGACGGTCAAAGGTGGCGATCAGGCGGCGCGGATCAATAGCGGAACAGCACCCATTGCGGAACCACGATCAACGGTTCATAACCGTTGGTGCGCGATTCGAAAAGGCCATCGCCATCGGTATCGACGAGGTAGTAGGCTGGGCCATTGGCCGGCACCACCTGGATCTGGAACACCGCGCCCTGGGAGATGAATTCACGCACCTGATTGCCCTGGGCATCTTCGTATTTGCGGATGACGGTGATATGACCCGGTTTGTCGGATTCGACCTCCTCGCGCAGTTCCGAGACGAGGGGGCCCTTGGCGGGTATGGGATGGCCATCGGCCCGGAGCTCGGCGGCCTGGGCGAGCCGGCTGGTCGAGAGCAGCAGCACCACGAGCAGGACCAGGAGCGGCGAACGGGCGATCAAGCGACCCTGAATGGTGATGGAGGATGATCTGGACTTCATGACAACACCCCGGCTGTTTTTGATGGATGGCTCCGGATTTTTATACCGGGCCTTTTACGGCGTCAAGCATCTGGCCCGACGCGACGGTTTTCCGACGAATGCCATTTTCGGCTTCCTGAAGATGATTCGCAAGGTCGTGCATGAACACAGGCCGGAATACCTGGCCATGGTGTTCGATGCCGGGGGTCCGGTGTTTCGGCATGAGATCTATCCGGAGTACAAGGCGAACCGTCAGGCGATGCCGGATGATCTCAAGGCGCAGGCACCGGTGATCCGGCGTCTGGTGCGCGCCTGGAACGTTCCGATCTTCGAGCGGGCTGGCCATGAGGCGGATGATCTGATCGCCACGCTGGCCCGCTCTGCCGAGCGGGCGGGGTGGGAAGTGGTGGTGGTCACCGGGGACAAGGATCTGTCGCAGCTGATCTCGGAGCGGATTCGGATTTTCGATCCGGGCAAGGAGCAGTGGATCGGAGCTGGAGAGGTGGTGGAGAAATGGGGGGTGCCTCCCGAAAAGCTCACCCAGGCGATGGCCCTGATCGGGGATACTTCGGACAACATTCCCGGCGTACCGGGGGTGGGACCGAAGCTGGCCGCCGGGTTGATCGGGCAGTTCGGGGATCTGGAGAGTCTGTTTGCGCGTGTGGGGGAGGTGAGTCGTCCGGCGTTGCGTCACACCCTGTCCGATCCCGAGGTGGCGCGGCTGGCGCGGTTGTCCTTGCGGCTGGTGACGGTCGATGACGCGATGGATCTTCCTTTTGATCCCGAAGCGCTCAGGCGTCGTCCGCCGGATCGCGAGGGGTTGCGTGCCTTGTTGACCGAGATGGAGTTTCTCTCCGAGTTGCGTGATCTGGATCGTCTGGCTCCGCCTGCCGAGGAGAGTCAGCCGATGCCGGAGAGTGCCGAAGCCTCGTCCGGTGCGACGGAAGATGCGCCCGATGCCAGTGGTTCGGGCTATCGGTCGATCATCGACGAAGCGACCTGGGTCGATTTTCTGGCGCATTTGCGTCTGCGTTCTGCGTTTGCATTGGATACCGAAACCACCGGGTTGGATCTTGCGCAGGCGGAACTGGTGGGTTTGTCGATCTCCTGGCGGGGTGGGGAGGCTTGGTACATTCCGGTGGGACATGTCATGGCGGCGGTACCCGACGGACAGTTGCCGCGCGAACGGGTGCTGGCGGATCTCAAGCCGCTTTTGGAGAATCCGCGCATACTCAAGCACGGCCAGAACATCCAGTTCGAATATGCCATGTTGCGCCGCTACGGCATCACTCTGGCCGGAATCGGCCACGATACCATGCTTTTGTCCGGGCTGTTGCACGGGCAGACGCGCCGGCACAATCTCGATGCCCTGGCATTGGCCGAACTGGGGCGTCAGACCACCTCTTTCAAGGAGGTGGCTGGCGTGGGCAAAAAGCAGGTCACCTTTGACCGGGTGGCGCTGTCCGAAGCCACGCCCTACGCCTGCGAGGATGCCGAGGTGGCCTGGCTTCTGGCCGAAAAACTGGCGCCGCGTCTGGCCGAGGTGCCCTCTTTGACAGAGCTGTATGAGCGCGTCGAGCGTCCGTTGATTCCGGTTTTGGGAGAGATGGAGATGGCCGGCGCCCTGGTGGATCGGGGTGCCCTGGAGTGTCTTTCGGCAGATTTTTCCATGCGTCGCGGTGTGTTGACCGCTCAGATCCACGAGAAGGCGGGTCAGGAGTTCAACATCAACTCCACCCAGCAGTTGGGGGAGATTTTGTTTGGTCGGATGGGGATCAAGGGGGGGCGGCGCACCAAGACCGGCTATTCGACGGATGTGGAGGTGTTGACCGATCTGGCGGAACAGGGGCATGAGCTGCCGGAGCGGGTGTTGCGCTATCGTACCCTGAGCAAGCTGCAATCCACCTATACCGATGCCCTGATGGCCCAGCTCGATCCACAAACCGGACGCATCCACACCCGTTACAATCAGGCGGCGACCCTGACCGGTCGGCTCTCCTCGTCGGATCCGAATCTTCAGAACATTCCGGTGCGTCGTCCCGAGGGTCGGGCGATTCGTGCCGCCTTCATCGCCCCTCCCGGTTCGGTACTGCTTTCGGCGGATTACAGTCAGATCGAGCTGCGGCTGTTGGCGCATTTGGGGGATATTCCCCGTCTGAAGGATGCCTTTGAGCAGGGGTTGGACATCCATGCCGCCACGGCTGCCGAGCTGTTCGGTTCGGCTCCCGACCAGGTGGATGCCGAGGCGCGGCGTCTGGCCAAGACGATCAATTTCGGTCTGATCTACGGCATGAGTCCTTATGGATTGGCCAAGCGGCTGGGGATCTCCGTGGGTGAGGCTTTCAATTACATGGATCTTTATTTTGCCCGCTATGCCGGGGTGAAGGCGCATATGGAGCGTACGATCCGTTTCGCCCGTGAGCATGGCTATGTGGAGACTTTGGGTGGGCGGCGCTGTTTTGTTCCTGAGAT